>DKOG01000103.1 GCA_002469915.1 Bacteroidetes bacterium UBA7368 | reverse complement strand
GCCCAGCTTCGTCCCGAGATCGTCTCGCGTATTCAGTCTCAAATACGTCTTCGTGTACTGGATGAATCGGAGAAGATTGCTGCTGAAGTGGCGCAGGACGAGTGGATTCAAGAAGCGGATAAGCTGGTTCGAGACCAGCAATCTGTTAGGCAGATCCTGTCTATTGATTAGCCATTGTTTGAATAGCGTGGAGTAGCACATTGGCGCCATTCTCGACTTGGGAGGGCGTAGAGTATTCTTCGATACTATGGCTGATACCGTTTCGGCTAGGTATGAATATCATCCCTGCAGGGAGTTGTGCGCCAAGAATTTGTGCATCATGACCAGCGCCACTAATCATTTGCTTCGCCGGTAGTGCGAGATGATCTGCGGCCTCTTGAACCGCGCTTACAATTTGATGTGAGAACTTTAGGGGATTTACCTTGGCAATAGAGTGATAGTCTATAAAGCAATCTGTTTGAGAGTCCAGAATCTGAGCAATTCGACGCTCCGTTTCCTGCAGCATACTCAGGTCGGGATGTCGGGCATCAATCGTGAAGCGTACCTCATTGGCAATGACATTGACCAGATTTGGATGGTAGTGAACCGATCCGATGGTGAGGCGCAGGTTTTCGATCTGACTGGTAAGATCTTGCAGATCATACATCAGGGTATTCGATACGCGACCGGCATCTTTTCTAAGCCGCATAGGCGTGGTGCCAGCATGATTGGATGCTCCACGAACGGTGACCTCTGTCCAGGATAATCCTTGTACTCCAGTAACGACCCCTATTTCGAGATTTTCTTCTTCCAGTACGGGTCCTTGCTCTATATGCAATTCAAGGAAAGCGCCAACTGGGATGTCGTCTAGCGAATCAGACCCGGCGTAGGAAAGGCGATCTAGTTCTTGCCCAATACTAATACCTTGGGAGTCCTCTGAGGACCGAACCTGTGCAAGTGATAATTCACCGGTGAAATAGAGGCTTCCCATCATGTCGGGCATAAATCGAACGCCCTCTTCGTTGACAAACGAGGCGACGATGAGTGTTTGCTGACTTCCGGCTTCGTGTTCTAGGATGGTTTGTACCGCTTCTAAGGCTGCCAGCACGCCTAAAGCACCATCATATTGGCCTCCTGTGGCTACGGTGTCAGTATGTGAACCCACCATGAGAGCTGGTTGTGCACTCGCGGAGTGCCAGATCCCGAACAAATTCCCTACCGCGTCTATTCTTACCTCCAGTCCGGCCTCCTCCATAAGGTCTCGAACGTAGGTGCGACCGTCGAGATCTAGCTGAGAAAAGGCGAGACGGCATACACCGCCATCCGGCCTTGCACCGATTTTGGCTAGCATCTCCATGCGGTTATGGAGTCTCTCAGAGTTGATTCGTAAAGTGGACATGAATCAAAATGGTCAAAATGGGGTGGTTTTACAAAATGTTGGTAGAAACTCGTAATAAAAGACTCCGTACCATCGTTTTCCATTCAGTAACTCTGGAATGACTACCGAGCGAGCATGAAACGTAGACCTTTATTGATTTTCTTAATGGCCTTTTGGTTGATTGGATGTGACCAGCAAGTCCAATCTCAAAGTACGTTCCGACCTGAAGCCAATGCTGCCCCAGGTGTTCAGGATTCTATTGGTTTCGGTCGTACGACCGCGATTACCCGTGCGGTTCAAATAGCGACTCCTGCTGTGGTTAGTGTGAACGTGACTCAAACACAGCGCATTCAGGTCAATCCATACCAAGATCCATTTTATGATTTCTTTTTTGGTCGACAACGCGCAAAGGTAATGGATCGTGACGTTCAGTCCATGGGTTCGGGCTTCGTGATTAGCTCAGACGGCTACATCGTTACGAATGATCATGTAGCAGGAGAGGCCTCTCAGATCACGATCGCATTTCCTGATGGAACGACGTTACCGGCTACACTGATCGGATCCGATGCAGGTACAGACTTGGCTCTACTAAAAGTCGAATCAGAGCTACCATTAGCTCATCTGGCGTTTGAGCTTAGTTCACCTCCGTTGGTGGGCGAGTGGTCTATTGCCCTTGGAAACCCGTTCGGACTCTTTGAAGCATCGGACCCAACCGTCACGGTAGGAGTGGTTTCGGCCACTGGAAGGGACTTGCAGCCTCAGGACAATCGATTCTATATGGATATGATTCAGACAGATGCCGCCATCAATCGGGGTAACTCAGGCGGGCCTCTTTTAAATGCACTTGGCAACGTCATAGGCGTCAACACCGCGATATTTACAGAATCGGGTGGGAGCGTAGGAATCGGTTTTGCGGTTCCTGCCGAAAAAGCCGTTCGAGTGTTGGAGGAAATCCGAGATAAAGGGTTTGTCGACCGCTCGTATTACACAGGACTTCGAGGACGAACGCTTCCGCAACGCTGGGCGCAAGCTCTAGGCTTAAGTGAAGCGCGCGGTTTCGTGGTCGAAGAGGTGGATCCGGGCTCTCCCGCAGACGTGGCTGGATTTAAGCCATATGACGTGATCCGAGCGCTAGAAGGCGAAGATGTCGATGATCAGAACGAGCTTCTCGGCTATCTTTTTGATTATCGACCTGGAGATACCATCAGCTTGGAGATCGTCCGGGAAGGAAAAGAGGTACCCGTGACCATGACGCTTGGCAGTCAATAAAGAGAAAGGCTAGCGTTTGTAAAAGCGACCCTGTTTTAGCTGGACGGATCCTCTGTCAGGGGTCTTAAATTCAACGGGTATAGTTCGGCGACTCAATTCTCGGGTGGCCGCATACACTTCAAAATGTAGGTGAGGGCCAGTGGAAAATCCGGTATTACCGGAGCGGGCGATCATCGCGCCTGTTTTGACTCGATCCCCAGGCTTCACTTTTACGCCCTTGTGTTTCAAGTGGACATAGTTGCCAATGGTCCCGTCGTCATGTCGAATTTTGACATAGTTGGCTGCCGATTTCAGAGCTGGATCCGGGCGGCCCTCTCTGAACTTCTCTTGTACTTCCATAACGAGGCCACCTCGGGCCGCCCGGATCGGCGTCCCCTCGGGCATATCCCAGTCAATGGCATACTTACCCTGATGGGTTGCATTACCTAGGTAACCTTGCCCAACTACGTATTCTTCTCCCCTCGAATAGGGTAGTTGATAGGAAAATCCGCGTTCATGGTCAGCCTTAAAGTCGCCAAGAATCCATTTTAAGTCGAATGCAAAGGACCAACTATCTGCGGCTTCATTGACGGCAAGCGTCAACACCTGATTCCGAGATTCGCCCTTGAAGCTTTTCGTCAAAGGAAGGTCGATATCCGGGCGCATATTGCTCATATCGATATCTAGTATCATGGTTATATCCCAGGGTACTAGCGATCTCACAAAGACTTCGACCCGATTTCCGAGATCCTCCGTTTCAATACAAAACGTCTCCTCATAACAGTCGACGTCGGGAGAAACATGCGGATCATTCGAAGGAAGATCCGCGCTGGAGGAGAACAACAACGATATGAATGACAGCGTCAACAGCATGGCTTGGGTCCGGATTTGACCGAACGAACCCATGGCTGTTCCAAAGGGCATCCACGAGTGCCCTACCAGGCGTTCATGATGGCTTTAACGTTGGCTTCTACGGATTCCGATCCACCAAACACGGCGCTTCCGGCAATAATTACATCGGCGCCTGCGCCTGTAACTTCGGCCACATTACTTGCTTTGACCCCACCGTCAACTTCAAGATGGGCGCTACTTCCAATGGCATCCAACATGGATCGTAGTCTTCGAATCTTGTCAGTGCTGGCTGGGATATAGGATTGTCCACCGAATCCGGGGTTGACGGACATAATGAGAACAAGGTCAACTTCCGGTAATATTTCTTCCAGCGTCGAAAGAGAGGTTGCCGGGTTTAATGTGACTCCGGGTCGCGCCCCTGTCGCGCGGATAGCTTGAATCGTACGATGCAAATGGGTACAAGCTTCAACGTGTACGGTAATGATATCCGCGCCAGCATCGGCGAAGGCCTCGATATAGTCATCGGGGTTTTCAATCATTAGATGCACATCCAGCACAGCCCCCGTTTCGTTTGCTAGCGGTTTTAGAGCGCGAACAATGAGTGGGCCAATAGTGATGTTGGGAACGAAATGTCCATCCATTACATCGATATGTAGCCATTCGGCTCCTGCAGAAATCGCTTCTCGGCAATGCTCGCCGAGGCGAGAAAAATCAGAGGCCAGAATACTGGGGGAAAGTATGGGCATGTCAGGATTCAGATTGGGTTGCTGTAAGATACTGACTCATTACACTAGAATCTGTTTACTCATGAGCCGAAGAAGGTTTGATGGGGGAATAAAAAAAGGGGGTGCGCAAAGCGCACCCCCTTTTTTACCAATCAAGAAGTCCGAACGGATCGGATCCTACATGTCATAAGTGACACGTCCCATGGCCATGCGACCCATCTGAGGTGCACCAACGAACTCACGGTGCATGTTATCTCCAACATTAGATACCGTAACATCAATGCGCAGACCCGGAGCAAATTCGCTTAGATCAAATCCAGCTCCAACATCCAACAAGAAGTAGCTCGGGACATCACCGACATACGGTCCAGACAGAACTGGGAAACCATCGGTATAGCGACCAGATGCGTTTACGCTCAATCCGTTTTTAAACTGATACCTGAATCCAGCACTTCCTTTCAGTTTAGGCGCATTCAGAGCTAAAGCAAGCCCTGTATCAGGTTCCTCGAGTTCCTCTTCGTCGAAGAAGTCATCACTTACCAGAGACAGGTTACCGTATAGATCTAGATTATCGTTGGCCATGTACTGGAGGGCAATATCTGCACCGTAGAAGCTGACTTTACCAAAGTTGCGGTAGGTCAGCATCATCTCGGGAGTTTGTCCTAAGCCTGCATTATTCTGCGACGGCTGAACAACAGCGACTGGTGTGGTTGCGCTAGGAAGCTGATCAGCAGCCAGTGACACGACCAAACCTGCAGCCTGAGCCGAACTCAATCCGAACGCTCCTAAGGCACCTGCTAACTGGGCATTGCCTGCGATTCCTGCAGCCAACGCTGCAGTGAGGTCGTTAGCTAGGCCGGGAACGAAAACGAAGGGTGTTTCCAACAAAAGGGGACCTACGAAATTATCCCGATTCGTGTAATACAGATCTATAGTGGCAACCATGTTGTCATTGATGACACCCTTGTAACCCACTTCGACCGTGTTGGTAATCGTCTGATCCAAAGGTCGGATATCTTTCAGGTCGCGATTATCCAAAAAGTCTACGCCTCCGGTGGACGTATTGAGCATGGCCAATATACCCGGCGAAAAGCCCTGTACGTTGGTCCCTGCTGCCGGAGAAAGTAGAGCCTGCAATGCGCCAGCCGTAGCGGCATCAATTGGAAGACCTTGAGCATTGAGGGCGGCCGCCAAATTTGCGGCAGGAATAGCAGCAAGACCTGCATACACGGCTGCATAGGTTGCGTCAAGCGTCAGACCAATAGGCTGCGGTGCTCCTAGAGCAGCAGGGTTCAGGCTGTGCGCGACCAAATCAGTACCCGCCAGTCCGGCAAATGCAGCGTTCCTTTCCCATGTATACCCTTCTGCAGCTCCGCGTCCTCGGAGTAAAATATCCGTTCCTGGAACTTGACCAGCAATGATATTCAGGAAGTTCGAGTTCGTACCCGGAGAGCTGAACGCCCGGTTGAACGTCAAGCGTAATGAGCTCGTACTATTGGGCTTAAAGACCAAAGCCGCTCTCGGAGAGAACTGCATTCCCTCTGAAATGCTACTATAATCGCCCCTGACAGCAGCCGTAAAGTCAATGTTACTGGTCACCGTCGAAGTCGTCTGAATGTATGCACCAAACTCATCGATGCCATCATCTGTTTGAATCGTTCCTTCCGTGTCTGGGCGGATCAATTCGAAGTCGGCTCCAACAATAATGTTGTGGCGTCCTTGGGCAGCAGACAGATCATACTGTGCCTGGCCGACCAACTGTGTACTGTTGTCAATGACTGGGAAGGCTCCATATACGCGCGATTTTCCAGCATCATTCTTATTCAGGTAAACCTGAGCAAAAAAGCTATCCAGGTTTAAGCGAAGTTGCCCATAGGTGTAGCCATACTCTTCAGCCTGAAGTGTTCCTACACCAGAAAGGATCGTCGATGTCAACGCAGAATAGCCAGCGTTTGCAGTAAGGGTGCCGGTGTCACTGAAACGATACTCAAGGTTACCATTAACATTGGTTTTGGTGTAGTCGGTATCGCGCACACCATCAATCGCAATTTGGGCGGCATCAGCGTCATCATCTGGGTCCAACTCCCAGTCATTCGCTTGACCGTACGTCCCTGTAACTTTATATCCCAGTTTTCCATTTCCGGAAACGCCTGCATGTCTGAACTCTCCAGAAAAGAAGGACCGCTCACCACCAGAGATGGTTACCGTTGTACCCGGATGAGAGAAAGGCGATTTAGTAATGAAATGAACGACTCCTGCATCCACACCTGCACCATAGAGAGCAGATCCTGGACCTCGTACTACCTCCACACGGTCAATATCGCTACTCAGGTTACCCATTATCGAGTAGATATTTACAGCCAGAGAAGGTACTGCAGCTTGGCGATAGTCAGTAAGAACATAGGTAGCACCGGAAAACGCGTTGTTAAATCCGCGAAGGACCATTTCACGGCGATCAACGCCAGTCTGCTGCATATCTACGCCTGGGGTGGTGCGAAGGGCTTCCACAGATGATGTCGTAACGGTAGCTGTGATATCTTCGGCACTTAACACCGAAATAGACGCTGGCGCGTCTAGCGCTTTCTCTTCTCTCCTAGAGGCTGCGACAACCACCGTGTTCAATTCGAGTCCCGTCTGACTTAGGGCACAGTCCACCGTTGTGGTGTTTCCTGAAGAAACGGTCACGTCCGTTTCACAGTCTTGGAATCCGACAAAACGAACTCGGATCGTGTAGGCGCCTGCCCCGATCTCGAAGCTATATTTGCCCTCGAGATCTGTAGCGGCACCACCTTTTATGGCACCGGAATCATCCAACGCGACAACGTTGGCACCTCCGAGAGCACTACCATCTTCTTGAATGGTGATGGTACCTGAGACGGTACCGTTCTGCGCAAAGGCAGGAGTGAAAGCGATTAATAGGAGGGCTAACGTACACGAAAATCGTGTTAGCATTTTGGTCATTTCTTCTCTCCAGGCTGTTATAAAATGGTGGTTGGGTTCTCCTCAAGGGAGGAAAGTTTGTTCTGGATGAACCTTAAATGTAGCTTTTTGTCATCAATTTTCTAAAAAAAGGTAATAAAAGCAGTTCAGGCCTTTTTTTGCCCTATCCCAGCCCCGTTTCGCTTGCTTGCGAAGTCGATGATCAGGGATTACTTCACATGTCGAAGAGCCACACCTGGTTTATTTTTGGTCTGTTGGCTGTCCATTAAGACAAAGGTCCCTGAAACCAAGACGTGCTTCACTCCTGTTGCGTAGTGGTGAGGATCTCCAAATTTAGCAGTATCGATGATCGAGTTAGGATCAAATATTGCGATGTCTGCGACATATCCTTCGGCCACTTTACCTCGATCATTTAAATTAAGGCGAGAGGCTGGCAAGCTGGTCATTTTATAAATGGCCTGTTCTAGGGTCAGCACGTTTTCTTGCCTCACGTAGTGTCCTAGGACTCGGGCAAATGCTCCGTAGTTTCGGGGATGGGGGACGCCGTCCCCAGGAGTTGGGATTCCACCATCTGATGAAATGCTGGTCATCGGGTGCTGCATAACGGTGATCACGTCATCTGGGGACATAGAGTGAAACACTCCAGAGCAATCCCCGGCCTCGATGAGTTCTAGGGCGACATCAGCCGCACCCGGTACATCGACGGGAAGATTGCGATCTGAGAGAATATCGGCCAGGCTCTTTCCATTGAAGGATTCATCGAAGGCACATCGTGCAGCTACGATAGTGGCCGGATCTGCACCCCGTTCAATATTAATATGATGGATGACCTCTTTTCGGATTTGACTGTACGTTTCAGGATCGGCAAGGCGCTCCTTCAATGCATCGAATCCTCCGTCCTTGGCCCAATTGGGAACGACGATACGAATACTTGTGCTTGAAGCCGTGTAAGGGTATTGATCACTCGAGGCGTCCACGCCTTCTGCTATCGCTTCATCCAGTAAGGCTAGTGAAGCAGACACTGCGCCCCACCTACTTTTTCCAATAAGCTTATGATGGGTCACTTGTACCCTGACTCCTGAACCCCGTCCAACATCCAGTACTTCTGTCACACTTTCTAGTAGGTGACCTCCTTCGTCACGGATATGACTGATATACATTCCA
>DKOG01000253.1 GCA_002469915.1 Bacteroidetes bacterium UBA7368 | reverse complement strand
GAAGCGCTCATAAATATCTCTGCTCACATTAGTCGATGAGACGAGAAGCATCGTGCTTCCACTGGAAACGACAATCGCTACGGCAGCGGCCAAGAGGGCGGCGCCGAGACCCAGAGGTAGCGCATTCTTTGCTAAGTACAAGATAATCGTTTCAGAAGCGGCTCGGCCCAACACAGAGGTCTCAGCCATCAGATCGGGATAGAGAGAGCGCCCAATCATAGCCATCAAAGCTATGCAGGTCTCAATCGTCATAATGCCGAGAACCATTCCAACAACGGCGCGACGGGCGGAACGCGCGTCGCGCGCAGAGAAAAACTTTTGATACATCCCACTTTCGCCGAACAACAAAAGAAAAGTGGGCATAGCCACACCGAGCACCCAGAGAATATTGTGTCCCCCCATCGGCGTTAACATTTCAGGAGGCAGCGTCCCCAGCAAAACGTCTGGACCACCACCCGTCAGAATGAGGTAAGGCAGCGCGATCACGACACTGAGAGTGATCACAACGCCATTTACCACGTCTACAGAAACGATCGATACCATCCCAGCAACGGCTGTGAAGGTAATAATCGTAGCAGCCGTGATATACATACCGGTTTCAGGAGATAGAGCCCCGTCGGTCACAATGCTCAGAATCCAGCCACCTCCACGAAACTGATAGGCTGCGATGGTGATGTAGGACATAATAATCGCGATCGTTCCCAAAACGCGGGCAGTCGCGTTATATCTCTTTTCCAAAATATCCGGGACCGTGTACTGAGCTAATCGCCGCACTTTGGGAGCCAGGTAATACACGCCAATGAGTCCAAACCATGCTCCGATGGAAAACCAGAGCGCAGAAAGCCCATTTCGGTAAGCCAAGCCTGCCCCACCAAATAAGGTACCGGCACCTACCCATGTACAAACAAGTGACCCAACTAAGACCCAAGCAGGAAGCGAACGGCTGGCCACCATAAAGTCTGCATGACTCTTCAATGACCGTGCACGCCAAATCCCGATTCCAATCAGAATCACGGGATAAAGAAGAACGGTGAAAGTAAGTACCAAGGCTAGACCTCATTCGGTTTCCCGAGTTTACGAAAATCGATACCAAAGGTAGAAACGAAATAGGGCGGGCGATCAAAGATCGCCCGCCCTATAACAAAACCTAGCCTTCTAAGAGTCCTACAGACCCTGATCCTGCTTGCGCACGATAAAGAGGCCTTCTCCACCAGAGGTCACCGCAATAGCGCCACTGTTGAAGTACGGATAATTACTCCATGAGCCCATCCCTCCGCCTGGGGTAGTGTCCAAAAAGCCTACTTCAACCGGATTTGCTCGGTCAGAGATGTCCAGGATGCGGAGACCGCTTCCGTAATTGGACTGATACATCAGATTACCCTTGATGTACAGATTATGATCAGTAGTCGTGGTTTCCGCGATATACTCCTGAATAAGTAGTGGCTCGTCTAGGTCACGCACATCCCACACTAGGGTACGCGTTCCTTCCACAAGACCCTGAGGCTCATCGCCTTCGTCGTTCATGTAGAACCACTCGTGATCTTCAGACAGCCAGCCCTGATGCGCATAGGCCACGTTTGGATACGTAACTGATGAGATAGCTGCAGGGTTGTCTTTGTCCGATACGTCTGCGATAGACAATGCGGTTTCGTTTGATCCCATGCAAATCTCTTTGCCAGCATGCTCGGCATCCGGACCGGCATAAATCACACACTGTGCGTCATGAGAATAACCAGTTCCGCGACGACCGGTGGATGGATCTGCAAAACATCCAGCAAACGTCGGGTTTTTAGGATCGTTCAGATCAATCATGTGCAAACCACCGCCACATGTTTCACCACCCGAATTGCTTCCAACCGAGTATCCAAATCCGGTCTCCTCGTTGATCACGATGTTGTGCGAACTGGCAATCTTGTCATAAATCGTATCTGCCTTCAACGTCGGTGGATTCATACCGTCCATATCTCGAAGTCGAGTCAGATCAAAGACCTGCATGCCATGCTGTCCCGACGCATCCGCCACGATGAATGCGTGGTTTTTGAACACTTTCATATCCCGCCAGATAGCTGGATTAGCCCCTTCGGTCATGGGTAGGTTACCTACGTAGATAGGAGCCAGAGGATTGGTCAAATCGACAAAAGAGGTTCCGTCCGTACGACCAACAATGGCATACTCTTTTCCTGTTTCAGGATCACTCCATCCCCAGATATCATTCACAGCAGATCCTCGAGATGCACCAAGTGCATTCAGCGGTAAGAAGGATAAAATGTCTACGTTGCTACAGGCAAAGTCAGCGACTTTATCCGATTCGCAGCGTACTTCTCCCTCTGTTATGGGCGCATATCCCCTGATTACATTAAAGATCACGCCGGATTCAACCCAACCACTCTCTTCAGACATTTCCCAGACGACTGCGCCACCCGAGCGAGAGTCCATTCCGGTTGCGCTAATAACGGCTATGCCATTTCCTGCAGCAATCCGGCCACCATAAGAGGAGCGACCGCTCACACCATCAGCGCCAGACTTGGAAGCTTCTGAAAACTGGCCAGCTTCATCGCGGGTGAAATAATAGGTTGATCCTTGGCCACGATTGTCGCCAGGTGCACCTACAAAAACACCCGATTCATCCAGAGAGACGAAGGATCCAAACTGAGAACGACCAGCCACAAAAGGAGCCAGCCTACCGTCGTTTGCGTATGAAGATGATTCTGCATCCCAAACGAATAGAGACACACTTCCTGCACCCTGATTATCCATAGGCGCTCCAACGGCAATGCGATCTCCAGAAGCTGCAATGGATCCACCAAAGGCTCCTCCTTCAGAGACGCCTTGCGGGCCGATTTGCTCTGCATTTGACCAAGCCAAGTCCTCATATCGGTACGAGTAGACAGTACCCACTTCGGTTACTTCTTCTCTGGAAAAGCCACCCACGGTACGCGCAGGCGCTCCCACCAACAACGTGTGGTCCCCAGCAACTAAGGTATATCCATAATTGGCACCAGCTGCCAATCCCTCAGGAGCTAACATGGCTTCCTGCGCCCACGTACCATCCGTATAGCGAAAGACGTATACAGCCCCAGCATTTTCATTCATACCGGTGGCTGCAACAGCTGCAAAGCCGTTACCAATGGCAACCTTGCCACCAAAATTATCACCTTCAGAGAGATCAGAAGCGGTCAATGCCGTACCTGCATCCCAACCCCCGTCACTATTTCTTGTGTAGATATACGCTGCATTTTTGGGTCCAGATCCTACGATGAGTTGCTGGCCATTAGACGCAACCGCGCGGCCAAATCCATCCTGAGATTCGCCTCCATCGGGAGCGTTCATTTGATAAGCTTCTGACCATGTACCATCGGCCGATTTAGAGAAGCCGTATAAAGTGCCAGGATAAGTGGCACTGCCAACTTCTCCGACAAGAATTTCATCACCTGAAACTGCGGATGAAATACCGAATGATTGTGCTTGGGCGGTGGAGATAAACATCAACACGGCAACCAGCAGGGAAAAAGTCCTCTTCATTGATCTACGGGAAAGTTAAAACGAGACGAAACAGCTCAGAATGTAATGGTATTCAAGCACCCATGCGAGGAAATCCCCGTTTAATGGACGATAATTGACCTCGAAACGCGTCCTAGCGGTGAATCAACGCTCACCAGATATACGCCAGAGCTTAGATGTGATGTGTTTAATCGAACAGTCGATTGGGCGTCTGTACCCGAATATTGCCGTACATGAACAATGCGACCTAGCACATCTATAATGCTCACTTCTGAGATTGAGGCTGCCGTATTTGAGACTTCAACCGTGATCTCATTTACAACCGGGTTGGGGTATACGCTCAGATGAATCAAGGCCGGATCCAATGGATTCACCTCCACATCAGTAGCTTCTATGACATTGATGGACACGGTAGCCACGTTGGATTCTATTCGTGGCTGAAAGACGCCAAAGGCCTGAATCGAACCGGATATATTCAGTTCAACCTCATTACCATCGAGATCAAATGCATAATCAGAGTCAATGGTTAAGAGTAGCACGATGGTCTCTCCTTGACGCAAGATATTTCCAGTCAGTGCGATCGGCGTTTCCGTTTCAAGTATCTGAACATCATCTGGCACCTGACTCGCTAAAAGCCCGCCACCTTCCAGCGTAGCTTCGACTCTAACGGAAATGGGATTGTTTTCTTGGCTGAATGCATTCAGTATGCCCGTAACCGCTGCCCTTGGACCGGGTTGTACAAGATCCAATCGCACTTTTTCTTCTGCAACTTTAATGCGAAGGGTCCCTACCGTAAAGGGAAAACCATAATCAAATCGCAAACTTTGATTAGCCACATTCAGCACGTGGAGTCCCACAATTTGGGCTGAATCAACGGAAGAGGGATCCAATCCCATATCGAGGTCGATTTCACCTCCTACTGGGATGGGTTCAACATCCCCATCTTGACCTAATGGGTCGACCGTTACCTTGGCATCAAAGTCAAGAACAGACACCGCAGGATCCAGCGTTAAGTGCTGGATGGGCACAGTCTGCAACTGATACTGAAATGAATCTTGACCAATAAAGCCTGCATCTGCCACGTATTCGAACAAATAACCACCTAGAGAGACTAGGTTGCCATGTGCTGGGCTGGAAACCATCACTACCTGAATCGAATCGGTGGGTACGTCATCATTTCCGAACAGCAACGTGTGCGCATCGATGATCGCGCCACCATTGGGTAACGAGATCAAATCGTCCACAGCAACAAGTGATTGCCCATATCCAGCGAGCGGAGCACCCGCACAGCACATTACGAGTACTAGGATGAGGCCAAGTTTTCTGTGAACGAGCTCAAACAATCTGATATCCTGAATGGGCGGTTTCTTTGACATAAAGCGTTGAGAGCGCTGCTGTTAGTTCTCCTGGTTGGCCATTCCCAATGGTACGGCCATCCAACTGTATGACGGAAGCTAATTCTCCCATGGTGCCGGTACAAAACATCTCATCAGCCCGATAGGCATCCGTCGTCGAAATGCGACCTACGTGTAGCGGAATACCTTCTTTCTTGCAGAGATCTATGACCGTATCTCTTGTTATACCTTCCGGACAGGCGTCTGCCTCGGAGGTATAAATCGTTTTGTTTTTGACTAAAAAAACATGCGTCCCATTCGCCTCAGCGATAAATCCTTCTCGGTCCAACATAAGAGCTGAATCGGCGCCTGCCGCATTGGCCTCAATCTTAGCGAGAATAGACTGCAGTAGATTATTGTGGTGGATTTTGGGATCCAGACAATCCGGAGGAAAGCGACGAATAGACGAGGTCATAAAGGTTAAGCCGCTGCGATCGTATACCGGGGCTTTCCACTCGGGGAGAACAATCAAGGTTGGACCACTTTGATTGAGCCGTGGATCCATGCCCGAAGTGATCTTTTTTCCCCTCGACAGTGTTAGTCGAATATGCACACCATCCTGCATTCCATTGGCCACCAATGTTTTACGGATTTCCTCGATCAACTCAGATTGGGAGGGAATCACAGGGAAAGCCAACGCTTTTGCAGAGTCTTGGAGCCGATTCAGATGCTCAACGAGCTTAAATATCCGACCGTTATATAGTCGTAAGCCTTCCCAAACCCCGTCTCCACCTTGTACCAGGCTGTCAAAAGGACTCACACCGGCCTGATCACGATGAATAAGTTCACCGTCGATGTTGATGAGTAGATCCTTATTCCGTTCATCAGACGTTTGAAGCATTACCTTCCTCTTCTTTCCGTTTTCCGGATGTTTTTTTGTGGCGAAACCAAAACCATGAGACAGGAAGTCCAGTCAAAACAAAGGCGAGGTCAATCATAGATTTTTCCCACTCAAAAATGACACGGAAGACCAGCAAGCCAACCACGCCCATCAAATACACGATGGGAAGAACGGGATAAAACGGCACTTTAAAGATGCCGCCTTCAACATCGTTTTGCGGCTCTTCTCCCACGTTCTCTCGCCTAAACTTAAAGAGCGCCAAAGTGGTCATGGTATAGAAAATGAGGATGGCAAAAATCATCCCAGCGGCAATGTTTTCAAACGATCCTCGAACAACCAAAATTACACCACCCCAAAAACAGTGCGCAATAATGGCACGAGTAGGTGTGCGAAAACGAGGATGAATAAAATCAAACGATTTAAAGAAAATACCGTCCCTAGCCATTGCGTAATACACTCTGGACGAAGACAACATGGTGCCGTTAATACTTGAGACAGCAGAAATGATGGCAAGTAAAGCAATAACAGAAGCACCCATGGGACCCAACATCATGGACGCAACGGAAGCAGCTGGTGTAGTCGTTGCTCGAAGCGCCTCCATGCCCATCACGTAATGATAGATCGTGATCATGCTGACATAGATCAGAATGATGAGAACCAATCCAATGATCATACTCTTCGGAATGACCTTTCTGGGGTTTTTCATCTCTCCTGCTACATACCCAACACGATCGAAGCCGGTATGGGTGAAGACAATGAGCATTAGTGCTGGAATTAAGTTGGTCAAGAATCCAACGTCTTTGAGTGGAGGCGCACTACTACCTAACTGGCTCGGTGAATCTCCTAATAGCACCAAAAAGAGCGCTGAGAATAGGAGCAACCCGCCCACTTTCATTACCGTCGTGACCCGTTGGAAAAGCGCCGACCATTTGACGCCGACGTAATTAAAAACGCCCAACAAGGCAATTATCCCCAGAGCTACCGATGTATGGTACCAGCCTTCGAGGGGTACAAAAAACCCTATGTAGTCCGAGGCAATAATGGCCAAACCCGCGGCAGGGCTCGTGCGGATAATGAATAACTGTGCCCATCCAAACAGAAATCCCGCAAAAGGTCCATATGCTCGGGAAATATAGCTGTATTCACCACCTGTAGTTGGAATTCGGGTCCCAAGCTCTGCATAAATCAAGCCGCCCATCATCACGAATGCTGCGACTACAAACCACGTGATCATGACCTCACTGTACGAACCAAAATATCCGGCAATGAGATAGGGCGTGGAGTAGATCCCAGATCCTATAGTGATGCCAATCAGAAGGGCAATCCCATCGAACGTAGTTAAATCTTTGCGTAATTCAGGCATGAATCAGTCCCGAAGGAAATAAAAATGATCCGTTGGTCCATGTCCTTTCCCAATAGACAAGCCATGTCGAATGGCCTGTGTCACATATATTTTAGCTTCTTCCACCGCTTCAGGAATAGACATTCGCCGAGCCAGGTTCGCCGCAATCGTGGCAGCATAGGTACAGCCTGTTCCATGCGTGTTGACCGTCTCAATTCTCGGCGTTCGAAAAACGTGCATGGTAGATCCATCAAACAACACGTCTACAGCATCCTCTTCGGCATCCAAATGGCCCCCTTTGACCAACACAGCACGCGGACCCATTTCAAAAATTTGTTCAGCAGCCTTAGCGGCATCCGATTCCGAGCTAAGCTCATAACCCACCAGTCTAGCGGCCTCGTGCGCATTTGGCGTGCATACTTCAGCCAAAGGAAGCAAAAGTTTAATCAACGCATCCACGGCATCATCTTTCAGCAGTGGAAATCCACTTTTTGAAATCATCACAGGGTCTACTACTAGAGGGCCAATTGTATGCTCGGCCACTTTCTGCGAAACACACTCAATGATCTCCACGGAAGATAGCATCCCTGTTTTAGCGGCTGCTACAGGTAAGTCCGACATGACCGCATCTAGCTGCGAGGCGATGATCGAAACGGGCAGATCCATTGCATCCGTCACAGCAACGGTATTTTGCGAAGTGACAGCCGTAATCACGGATGCCGCAAACACGCCATTGGCTTGCATGGATTTAATGTCTGCCTGAATGCCTGCACCACCGCCGGAATCACTTCCTGCGATCGTCAGGGCCACTGGAATATTCATTTATAGACCGGGGATTACGGCGTTAAATTCTTGAATGACCTTTATCGGATCAGTCGCCGATAAAATAGACGATACGACTGCAACACCATGTGCACCAACATTCAGACACCCTTGAACTTTGCTTGGTGTAATGCCCCCCATAGCCATAACCGGCATAGTTGCATGGTGACACACGTTTCGCAGCACATCTAGCCCAACTGGCTTAGTATCGGGGTGAGAAGTCGTCGGGAAAATGGGACTAAACGTTACGTAGGCCGCTTTTTCTCGAACCGCATTAGCCAATTCCTTGCCGTCGTGAGTAGAAAGGCCAATTTGTGCTTCCGGACCCAGCACCAACTTTGATTCGAAGAAGGTCGGCCCGTTTGCACCCGTGTGGAACGGTAAATCATGCAACTGAGCAACCTTGATTGTCGAATTAACCGAAATCAGCGTTTTGTTGTCAATCTTGGTGAGTTCATATACCAGCTTCATCGACATCGCATCGAAATCATCAGAGGATGCCAAATGATCGCGTAATTGTACCCAGCGCACACCAGCCC
>DKOG01000209.1 GCA_002469915.1 Bacteroidetes bacterium UBA7368 | reverse complement strand
CCTTTGGCATCCATGATGATTCCACGAGCGGGAGGAATGGGCTCGTACTCCGTGGACTGCTCTTCGACCGTTTTTCTCAACTCACCTCCTTCTAGGACCGTAATCCGAAGTACCTGAAAGCCCACAAGAATCGGGACGAGACTCACCAAGGTGATCACGACGTACATCCGGGCCATTATTTGGTCTTTCGGTTGCATGGTCAGCGTAAGATGATCTGATTTCCCTCAGGCACTCGGTCCTCAAGTCCTAGAGCGCGAGCCCGCTCCACGATTTCCGCATAGCCTACAATCTCTGCCTCTTCTCCCTGAACCTGGTTCAGTTGAAGCTCCAAATTTTCATTTTCACGACGCAGGTCTTGAACGTCTTTTAATAAATCTTGTGTAGTCAACACATGACCGATGTACAAGGTGAACAGGGTGGCTACGGATAGCACTCCGACAGCGAAGCGCGTCGTAGATAAAGCCCCCAGATACGATTCATTTTCCTGCTGCAACGACTTCTTCCTGTCGTTATCCGTTACCAGATCTTTCCAAGAAGGAGATTCAGCAATTCGTTTTGCAGGAGCCCCCTTTTTCTTGGCAGACGCTCGGGGCTTCACTACCGTGCGCGAAGGAGCACTTTTCGTCATTTTCTTGGGCGTACGTGTCTTGCGCGTAGCTCCTCCCTTGACGAAACTAACGCCTTTCTTGCGGGACGAACCGCCTGATCCTTTAGATCCTTTTGAAGCCATCTCCTTTAGTTTAAACTCGATTTAACGGAGTACGCGCTGTCCTCCACTCGCTCTGCAATACGAAGACGAGCACTCCGACTTCTCGGATTCTGCTCCACTTCGCTTTCGTCTGCAACGATCGCTTTGCGGGTGATTTCTTTCCAGGGAGTAATTCGATTACCAAAAAAGTCTTTCAGGATTTCTCCTTTAAGGTTTCCACTTCGCATGAAGTGTTTTGCTCGACGATCTTCCAATGAGTGGTAGCTGATGATCGCCAACCTTCCACCCGTGTGGAGTAAGTTCGTTGAGCGGAGCAACGTTTCATCTAGCGCATCAAGTTCTCCGTTCACGGCAATCCGCAGTGCCTGAAAAACTCGAGCCAGCGTTTTAGATCGTTGATCCCGTTCCGCAGCAGAACGAACCACATCGGCTAGTTGCTCGGTAGACAGAATCGGACGGGCCCGAACAATGGCACGGGCAATCCGCCTCGAACGTCGCTCTTCTCCGAATTGATAAATGACATTCGCGAGTTGGTCTTCCTCGAGTTGATTAACCAACTCTGCGGCATCGTCATCCTGAGACTGGTCCATTCTCATATCAAGCGGACCACTCAAACGATGGCTAAATCCTCGATCAGCTTCGTCCAACTGGTGAGAGGAGACACCTAGGTCCAGTAGAATACCGTCAACCTGATTGACTCCTTTCTCCTCGAGCAAAGATCCCATCTCAGAGAAGTTGCCGCGCAGAATGGTTAATCGACCAGATTCGAGTTCTGCGGTAAGCCGAGTCGATGCCTCTGCTATCGCATCATCATCTCGGTCAATTGCAAAAACTCGTCCACTAGCCCCAAGCTCATCCAGCATGGCAGCCGTATGGCCACCACCGCCTAATGTCCCATCGACATAGACTCCGTCGGTCCTCGTAATGAGTCCCTTTAGTACAGCGTTGCAAAGAACAGGCGCGTGATAACCAGAAGCGTAGTTCATTCGCTGCTCTCTGGATTCTCGCGCATTGAAGTTTCCTTTAGTGTTCACGGCCGATTCAGGACCCCATTACCTTCTGAACGAGGCTTTCCTGATCTTCCGAATTCTCTTGTAAATAGGTTGAAAACGCTTCTGGATTCCAAAGCTCAATACGATCCATATTGCCGATGATGAGCGCCTTGTCACCTATTCCGGCATATTCAGAAAGCGATTTCGGAAGTGAAATTCGGCCCTGTCCGTCGAGACTTACCTCTTCGGCCCACATCAAAATCATTCGAACCAGATGCCTGGCCTCACGATCATTAGTATTCAGACTCGAATATTCGTCTTCCTTTAATTTCCATTGATCCATCGGATACGCATAGATGCACCTTTCAAACCCTTTCGTAAGCGTAAACGTCCCTTGGGCATCCGGGCTCAATGCTGCTCGCATTTTTGCCGGAATGGCGGTCCGTCCTTTTGCATCGACGGAGTATTCAGCCTGTCCTTTGAAACGTGCCATGTGGGTGAGTTGGTTTACACCAATGTGTGTCCCTGACGGGAATTTATGTGGGTTTGTAAGACCAGAAATTTGGCTAAAATGGGAAGTCAACAGATGGGCAAACGCCCCACTTTTCCCCACATACCTTGTAATGTACGTTTTTAGGCCCGAAAGTCAACACTACAGCAGGGTCAAAACGTTGATTTTTCAAGCATATAGGCCTAAAACAAACATCGTGGGGGCCGGTGGGGAGAAAATGTGGAAAGTGTGGATAACTCCAGCACAGAAATGCCCTCTAATCGTCGCTAAAGACGATCAGTATTTTTCTACTTCTAGGTAAGGATGCCGGAGGGGGAAATGTGGGGTTCTCCGGTTAAAGGCGCACTACATCTTGGCGGATGCGAGATGTCTTTTCTTATTGCGCTTGGGACCCGTCGGTTTTTGCATTCGATCGGTATCAGTTGCGTGTTCTACACAGGCCCGAACAAAAGAATTGAAAAGGGGATGTGGGTTTCCAACCGTACTTTTATACTCAGGATGGAATTGCACACCTACAAACCAGCGTAAATCAGGCAGCTCAACGATCTCTACAAGGTCGCGCTTAGGATTCACACCGGTAAACTGCATACCGTTCTCAGCCAACTTATAACGCAACACATTATTCAACTCGTAGCGATGGCGATGGCGCTCCTTTACAACCTTTCGGCCGTAGATATCGCCCACTTTTGATCCTTCAGCAAGCTCACAGGTATAGGCGCCAAGACGCATAGTGCCTCCTTTTTCGGAGATTTTCTTCTGCTCTTCCATCAGATCGATGACAGGAAATTCCGTATCGGAATCAAATTCGGTTGAATTGGCGGACTTCCAACCGCATACATTGCGGGCATATTCGATAACCGAAGTCTGCATGCCCAGGCAAATACCAAAAAATGGGATATCGTTTTCCCGAACGTGGCGAACAGCTTCAATTTTGCCTTCGATTCCACGATCACCGAATCCTGGCGCTACCAAGACTCCCGAGACGTCTTCCAGCAGTTCTGCTACATTCTCTTTCGTGATATCATCCGATAGAATCTGCCTCAAATCGACTTCAACACCGTTCGCTGCACCAGCCATAATGAAGCTTTCACAAATGGACTTGTACGCGTCCTGATGTTCTACATACTTGCCGACCAGCGCGATCCGAACCGTCCCCTCGGGCTCTTTGAGTTGTCTCAGAAAACGCACCCAGCCGTCCATATCTGGGGAATCCAGTACACGGCCTTCAAAGTCTTCCTTCATATGAAGTCGCTCGACTGCAATCGTATCGAGACCCTGTTCCCGCATAAGGAGAGGCACCTCGTAGATGGATTCAGCATCGAGAGAGGCCACTACTGCACGTTGATCTACGTTGCAGAACAGTGCCAGTTTGCGCTTCACATCATCTGAAAGGGGTCTGTCCATACGGCAAACCAAAATATCTGGCTGGAGACCAAATGAAAGAAGTGTTTTGACCGAATGCTGGGTTGGTTTGGATTTGAGTTCTCCAGCAGCTTCAAGGAACGGGACCAATGTGAGGTGGATGTTCAACGTATTGCGGTATCCCAATTCATACCTCAGCTGACGAATTGCCTCGAGATAGGGCTGACCTTCAATATCTCCAACTGTACCACCGATTTCGGTCAGAACCACATCGTAATCGCCCGTTTCTCCGAGTTTTTGCATCCAGTGTTTAATTTCATCAATAATGTGGGGCACCACCTGAACAGTTCGGCCTAGATAGGCTCCTGAACGTTCCTTATTGATGACCTCCAGGTACACTCGACCTGTGGTTACATTATTTGCCTGACTCGTTGGGACTCCGAGAAATCGCTCGTAGTGTCCAAGGTCGAGATCTGTTTCTGCACCGTCGTCCGTGACATAGACTTCGCCATGTTCGTACGGGTTCATAGTGCCAGGATCTACGTTGATGTAGGGATCGAACTTCTGAATAGTCACGCGAAGACCGCGATTTTCAAGAAGACGGCCCAAAGAGGCACAAATAATTCCTTTTCCCAGTGACGAGGTAACGCCTCCGGTCACAAAAACATACTTGGTTTGCACAAATCCAGCGTGTTGGTGGTAGAAGGCCGGGGAGTACCTGCGAGGACCGGCCAAAGCCCTTCAGGTCGGGCACGCCTTTCGGTCCAGTGTTTAGCTAGAGGTGCCCGCCCAAAATACAAACATCAAGGGCGTCGCGCTACCACAATAAGCCCTGTTCCGGTTTCATTTGTTGAAGAAACGTCGAGAGTATTGAGAATCAGACTGAATGGAAAAGTCAGCAGATAATAAAAGGGGAGTAGAAGCACCAAGAAAAAAGAAGTGTTTAACATCAGCATCGGCCACTTAATCGACATTTTCCAGGCCAGACTTCCTCGCGCACCGTAGGCATACTCTATTTGCTCAGCAACCAAACCGGCACGCTTCAATTTTTCCCGGATTTCCTCTACCCCGTACCCATCCCGAACGTGCTCTCCAATAAAGCTTTCCTCCGAGTTGGAGCCCACATCCGACCCTCCTTGATCTGAGGGCGTATTTATAATCACATATCCGCCGGGTCGGAGAACTCGGTGAAAATGCTCAAACACCGTCACATCCTCTTCGATATGCTCCATCACATCCACCGACAAAATCAAATCGTAGGGGCCATTAGCCTGCAGACGCGTCAAGTCATCGATGGCAAAAGTAGCTCGAGAATCAAGGCCAGCCTGTTCAAAAAAGGTCTTTGCTCTGTCTAGGTATTCCTGCTTGATGTCTACTGCATGGATGCGGACATTCGGAAATCTTTTGGACACCCAGTAAGCAAACTGGCCAAACCCCGTTCCTGCATCTAACATTCGAACAGGGCCACTAGAGGATTTTAACACGTCCTTCAGTGCACGCCGGACATACCATGCGCGCAGAAAAAAGAGGTGTAAAAGGGCAAAAAAGATACGCGTGGGCCAATATCGTCCCGCGACTAACCCTCCAAACCGATCTTTTACTGGATCATACTCCATGGCCAACTACCTGCTCTCAGAATTATGGTCTCCTTGCTCGGGTAGCAGGAGGCCGTCCGTAAACGTTTTCCACGTGAAGCGTTCCCGCGCCCGCTTTGCGCCCTCGGAAAGGCGCACTTTTAAATCAGGATCGAAAAATCGGTCTATAGCCATCGCAAGTGCACGCTCATCCGAGGGCGCAACGACTAAGGCGTCTTCTTCATGCTGAACCATTTCTGGCAATCCACCCACACCGGTTACAATGACCGGTCGGCCAAAATGGAAGGCCGTTTGCACGACTCCACTTTGCGTTGCGGCCCGATAGGGCTGAACAACGAGATCTGCCGCACTGAAGTAGCCAGCTACATCCTTATCAGCAATATACTTGTCGTGAATAATGGCGCCTGGTGCGTTTTTTATCAGGGTCTCGCGTAGAGCATCGTCTTTTTCATACCACTCTCCAGCAACAATTAATCGATATGTACCTGAAGAGTGCCCCAATGCTTTCGCCAAAATGTCGAGCCCTTTGTACCTCCGTACAAGTCCAAAAAACAACAACACCTTTTCATCAGGACCAATATTGAAGCGATTTCTTGCGACAGCTTGGTCTTCAATATCTCCAAACTGATCATATGTCGGGTGCGGTAACACGCGCACCGGACGATCAGGAATGAGGACACTAATATCTCGCTCTACGGCTTTTGAGAGCGCAATCAAACGGTTACACTTAGATAAGAACCACTTCGAGAGGGCGTGAGAAAATGGCTGATTCTCGTGGGGTATAGCGTTATGAACGATGACCGTTACCTGAATTCCCTTACTCCGCAATACGCTAGCCATACGTCCAAACGCGGGAGCGAAGAAGGGCATCCAATACATAAAAACGACCTCTTCGACACCACGTTCAATTAAATGCCGCGCCGCCGAAGTCCAGGACAGTGGGTTGATCGTATCAACCAGACAAACGGCATCGAGGTTGGGGCCGACGATATTCGTTTTTTGACTTTTCCCGGGAAAGAGGAACGCCGGGTATTGTCTTTTGAAGGAGACGCCCGACACCGCATGACCCTCCTTTTCTAATTGGGTGTAGAGTTGCTCCGTAAAATGAGCTATTCCACCCCGAAACGGTGGATATGGCCCCACCAAGCCTATGCTTCGTCGCATGTTAGCTTTCGAGAGACTCCCGGCCATCGGGTGCCAACTCACCTGCAATTTGGATAGCATCCAATCGCTCCATGCGAGGTAGGACGATCATTTGCCCGATCAATCCAACACTAAACATCTGGACACCAACAAGAATCAACATGACACCCAACAAGAGAAGGGGACGGTCTCCAATGGGGTTTCCATGGATCATCTTGTCATAAGAAATCCAAAGACTGATAAGGATCCCACCGATAAAGGCCAGTGTACCTAAAGACCCAAAAAAGTGCATGGGTCGTGAGGCAAAGCGGGTCATAAACGAAACAGTCAGCAGGTCCAGAAATCCACGCAAGTATCGTTCAAGCCCAAATTTGGTCCGGCCATGTTTACGAGAGTGATGCTGAACCACCTTCTCGGTAATACGTGTGTATCCTTGCCAAGCAGCAAGCAAAGGAATGTAGCGATGGAGTTCTCCGTGCAATCGGACACTCTTTACCACTTCGCGCCGATACGCCTTTAAGCCGCAATTGAAGTCATGTAATGGGATACCAGTAATGCGGCGAGTCACAAAATTAAAAAACCGACTCGGCACCGTTTTCGTGAACGGATCATGTCGCTTCTTCTTCCATCCACTTACCAGATCGTATCCCGTTTCCAGCAACGCGATCAGTCCCGGAATTTCCGCGGGGTCGTCTTGAAGATCCCCGTCCATAGTTACTACATATTTCCCATCGGCACGCTCAAATCCTAGAGCCAAAGCAGCCGATTTTCCATAGTTACGTCTCAGCTTCAACCCCGCAAATCGGGCATCCCGCTCATGCATGGTTTCGATAACATCCCAGCTGTCATCGTTTGAACCATCATCGACAAACCAAACGTTGAATGAGAATCCTGCGCCATCGCACACACTGCGAATGCGGTCGACCAATTCGGGGATCGACTCATCTTCATCCAACACCGGGATGATGATCGTCAGATCCGGATCCTTTCGTTCAGAAATAGGCATTTCGATCGCTTACACGTCGATGGTTGCGTACTTAGCGTTTCGTTCAATGAACTTGCGCCTCGGCTCGACGGCATCGCCCATTAGTGTACTGAAAATTCGATCAGCTGCAGCGGCATCGTCTACCGTAATTTGCTGCAACATACGTCGCTCAGGATCCATAGTTGTATCCCACAACTGATCTGGGTTCATCTCACCCAGCCCTTTGTAGCGCTGAACACCTACTTTATTTCCAGCCTCACCAGCAAGACGGGCGACCACTTCTTTGAGTTGTTCATCCGTCCAACAATATTCTTCCTGCTTGCCCCTTTTAGCTTTATAGAGGGGTGGTTGAGCCACATAGATATATCCACCCTCTACGAGCGAAAACATGTGCCGATAGAGGAAGGTGAGTAACAGCGTCCGGATATGCGCGCCATCCACATCAGCATCCGTCATGACGATGATTTTGTGATAGCGTAGCTTTTCCGGTTCAAAGTCCTGTTCTCCAACTCCTAGTCCAGTGCCCAGCGCCGTAACGATATTTTTGATCTCTTCGTTGGCCAAAATTTTGTCGAGACGGGCTTTTTCAACGTTCAGAATCTTACCACGCAGTGGAAGAATAGCTTGAAAGTGCCTATCGCGGGCCTGTTTAGCACTACCACCGGCAGAATCACCCTCTACAAAGTAGATTTCGCAGTCGGCTGGTATTTTCGAAGAGCAATCGGCCAGCTTTCCAGGAAGCCCACCTCCAGAAAACACATTTTTACGCTGAACCAGCTCACGAGCTTTTCGAGCGGCAGCACGCGCTTGTGCAGCAAGGATAACCTTGTCTACAATCCGCTTGGATTCTTTCGGGTGGTCTTCAAGCCAAATACCCAGTTTTTCAGATACCAGCGACTCAACCGCCCCTTGCACCTCTGAGTTACCCAGCTTGGTTTTGGTCTGCCCTTCAAACTGAGGTTCTGCTACCTTAATCGAAAGCACTACCGTCACGCCTTCTCGAAAGTCATCGCCTGAGAGTTCGACTTTCGCATTCTTCAGCAAATTACTGCGGTCTGCGTAACCCTTTAGCGTACGAGTTAGCGCCCGCCGAAAACCGGATATATGGGTACCACCTTCGTGCGTGTTAATGTTGTTCACGAACGAGAGTACGTTTTCCGTATACCCATTATTGTAGCGCATAGCTAGCTCAACAGGTACATCTGCCGATTCATCCGAGATATAAATCGTCTCATCATGAATCGGTGTCCGAGCCTCGTCGAGATAGTCCACGAATTCTATAATACCACCCTCAAAGTGGTAATCATCCTTGAGATCCTCTTCTCGCAAGTCTTCAATAGAAATGTAAACCTGTTTATTCAGGTAGGCCATCTCACGCAGCCGATCGGCTAGCGTGTCGTAGCGAAATTCAACAGTCTGAAAAATGTCACTATCTGGCCAAAAGTGCACGAGCGTGCCATTCGACTCATCAGGCTCCATATCCCGAATTTTCTTGACCGGTCCTTTTGGTTCTCCAATAGCAAACGTTTGCTCCCAAACCGCACCATCGCGCCACACCGTAGCGACTAATTTGTGAGACAACGCATTTACACACGATACACCGACCCCGTGTAATCCACCGGATACTTTGTAGGTGTCTTTGTCAAACTTACCTCCGGCGTGGAGTGTGGTCATGACCACCTCTAGCGCCGAACGCTTCTCGACAGGATGCATGTCGACTGGAATTCCACGACCGTTGTCCTTTACTGATACGGATCCGTCTTCGTGGATCTTAATCGACATCGTATCACAGTGTCCGGCAAGGGCTTCGTCAATTGAGTTATCAACGACTTCGTAGACCAGGTGGTGCAATCCACGGATACCCACATCCCCGATATACATCGCGGGGCGTTTACGAACGGCTTCAAGACCTTCGAGGACTTGAATATTGGAAGCACCATATTGCTTCTTTGGGTCCTTTTCTTCCATAAAACGAGTTGAGTCCGACGAGAAAAATGATGGGCTGGGCAGCGCGGAAAATACGATTTTTTTCGCTGATTTGGGCTATCCCGAACGCAATTTATTGGAATCCAGCCTAGACTTCCAGATACCGCATGAATTCCTGGACACGGTCCAAAAGATCTTCAGGGTCTTCGTCCTCGCCAAATGCGGCCACAACTTTATATCCGTTGTGTTCAAGCAAGTGCTTGATTCGACTCACTTCCCGGACATTAACTTTGATGGTGACACCAATAGTGCCTTCCGCATCATTATGAGCCTCAGTCGAAAGCGAGAGCACGCGTACATCATTCTGTTCGAAGAGATGGATAATGCGGCTTAGAGCGGCGTCACGCTCCGCTATTTCAAGAGAAACAATAGCTCCACTTTCCTGGGTTGCTAGCATGCGTGCAAACCGATCGAACAGATCGTGACGCCGCACCAAACCCAAATATCGTCCTGACTCAGAAACGACGGCAAGTGTAGTGAGATTATGGTCCATCAACACTTTGGTCGCTTCGAACACGTGAGCATGCTCCGAAATGCTTACCGGTTCTACCCCAATGAGTGTACCGACCAATACATCCGGGTTATCTGCATCCAATAGCTGTCCTTCTGACAAAACACCTAACAACTCCATTTCACTGGACACCACCGGTAAATGACGAACCCGGATTTCCATGAGAAGTCCGAGAGCATACTCAACCGTGTCTTCTGGTCGAAGAGGTGGTGTAGAATGACTTAGGAGTGATTTTACTGTCATATTGTCTGGTTGCAAGCTGTTTGCAGCGGGCTACTATCTGAAATATGATGCAGCAATCTGCGTGCCGTTTCTATCGTATTCACCGAATTAGTGTCAATTCACGTAAAATGTGCTCTCAATTAGCAACGAGAAACGCTTCACGTATCAGATTTACGGCAAAAGATGCCTATATACAAGACACTTTTCAGTCCCAAATCAAACCTCTTCAACAACCTTTAGATCACGGTGTCGAGCTATCAAGGGCTCAATATCCTCCGTGAACTTAGGCGCGGCACGAAACTGGAGACGCACAACGGCATGTGTTTCATCATCGTACGGTACCCGGGCATACATATATTCCTCGGAGACCACTTCCGCCACTTTTCGAATATAGGCGATTGCTTTCTGATCCGTCACGGGCATAATGACGTCGTATTGCGCGAAATCTGACTCCATAACGTCTAGAACCCGCGTCTTCAGATCGGCTAAGCCAATTCCCCGAAGCGCCGAGACAAATGCCGCTTCCGGATATTCATCCTTAAGCGCTGCCAAGATTTGAGGGTCTCCTATCGCATCGATTTTGTTGAATACAAGCAACGTAGGTTTGTCCAACGCACTCAACTCTTTGAGCATTTCGTTCACGACGCGCATCTGCTCCTGAAATCGACGATGAGATCCATCGAGCACGTGCAACAACACGTCTGCTTCACGCACTTCATCAAGGGTGCTTTTAAAACTCTCAATGAGCCGATGGGGTAGCTTGCGAATGAAGCCCACCGTATCGGAGAGCAAGACTTGCTTGTTCTGCGCAATAAACACTGTTCGCGTGGTCGCATCCAATGTGGCAAAAAGCTTGTCTTCAGCCAACACGTTAGTATCAGCTAGTGCATTCATCAGCGTAGACTTACCAGCATTCGTATATCCTACGAAGGATACCCGGGTAAAATCGGATCTCCCTTTTCTCTGGGTCGTCCGTTGCTGATCAATTTTAACCAGTCGATCCTTCAGGGTTGAAATACGCATGCCGATCATTCGACGATCCGTTTCAATCTGCGTCTCCCCTGGTCCACGCATTCCAATTCCACCCTTCTGCCGAGAAAGATGGGTCCACGCGCGAGTCAGTCGCGTTCTGATATACTCCAACTGCGCGAGTTCAACCTGCGTTTTAGCTGTTGCAGAGCGCGCGTGTCGTGCAAAAATATCTAGAATCAGAGCAGATCGATCTAAAAGCTTAACCTCTAATTCGCGCTCTAAATTTCTCAGCTGAATCGGGCTTAAATCATCATCAAAGACAAGGAGATCCGCCTCCGTCTCGTCAATGATCTCTTTCAACTCCTGAACCTTTCCCTTCCCGATATAGGTCGCAGCGCTCACCTTCTGCATGGAGGGTACCATTTCTTCGATGACGTTAGCACCGGCCGTATCAGCAAGCAATGCCAATTCACGGATCGAATCGTCTACATCTAATCTAGATTCTCCAGATCGAACGACGCCCACCAAAATGGCCTTTTCTCGTTCAGTACTCCGGGTTTCATAAACTTTTGTGCCTTTCTTCGTAGCGGTGGCAACCGGCTTATCAGTTTTCAAGCGCTTTACGACTCGATATACGTTGAACGGGATGGTCGATCTGAACATCCAACTTGGAGCGAATGAGAATTCTAAATCGCTCTACATTTTGCATGGGTACAAGCAGATCTAGGCGCTGCCGCTCCCCCATAAAATCCTGATACAGAAAGGCAAAGTGAGTGCGCTTTCCTTCGTCTACTTCAAAATAATCCGATATCTGACCCCAGCCCACGGCATCGTTGGAACGCCCAGCCTCAGGAATAATACCATACTCGGTGATAACGGCCGTCGAAGAGAGCGCAACGGCCACAAACCAGAAAATGCCTCCCAGAAAATACCCGCCAAAAATCCAACTATTCAAAAGTGGAGCGGTGTTTTGGACATAAACCAAAAACACGATGACCAACCCGATAAATAAGGTCGGCCAAACCGGAATAGTCGTCAGCTTAGGAGAATACCATGTCATTCTAACGCCCCTGATACGCAGTCGATGCAGCGTGGTCATCGCAAGCAACAGTCCTGTGACTCCAAGAAAGGAGAGAACTAGAATGGTATGTATCGTATTGACCACGTTCGAATGGTTAAAGGGCTGATTCCGGGCGCCAATGTTTAGCGACCAGCATTTCTAGTAGCAGAAAGATCAACGCAAGCCCCAAAAAGACGTTCCAGAGCTCAATTCCGGATCGTGCCATTCTCAACTGATCGTCTAGGCTTGAAGCACCCGTGAGCGAAAGATCCAGTATGGTGATGTCAGCATCCATCTGAGATTCCAGCATCGATTCCGCGTCCGTCGGATCAGAAAGTGCAAGATTCGATTCTGCCGGATCCGGATGCACTACAATGCGACGAACCACATCGTTGTTCACTAACACATCATACGTGCCAGGAATAAAAAACGAGCCGGTTAATTCAGCAACGACTGCTCCCAGCACGGTCCGCTGTTCAGGGACAAATTCTTGACCTGCTTCATCCCGGATCGTTATTCGTGTCGCACCGGGTACCCCCGCAAGGCGTAGTTGCATGCCAGATCCAGTAAGCATCGACTCACCACTAACCGATGCGGTAGCCGAGAGATAGTAAAGTGATCGATATAGCAGAGGAACGAAAAGTCCGCGTACGGGAAGGTCACTCCATCGCACACCTGCTTCAACACCAAACATGAGAACGGATCCTTGTCCCGAACGAATCTCTTGAAGGAAAGGAACGTCGCCCGTCAGAGAAATAATGGTCTGCTCTGCACCCTGCGCCGGTACATAGTTCATCATGCGGAAAAACACGGGCTGCTCTAATTGAGGCGTTCGTCCAGAAAGATCCGACTCAAACATGCCCTCGAAAAGCGTGTGATCTGTATCCACTCTGTCAAATACGCCCACCGATTGGCCCGAAGCACTTCCTGCTGAAATACCCGTAATACGTCCAGCTCCTAGGTCGCTCAACAAGCCATTGAAATCATCCAACTGCATGTCATCGCCAGGGAAGATCAAAAGACCCCCACCACCCTTAACATACGCCGTCACTGCAGCGCGCTCACCCGAAGACAACGTGGTCACACCATTTAGAACGACC
>DKOG01000200.1 GCA_002469915.1 Bacteroidetes bacterium UBA7368 | reverse complement strand
CACAACACCATATCCGTTCATGTCTGGTATGGTCACCTTCCTGGTTCTGATGTGGAAGTTTATCTGATAGACTTCCCCCATTACTTCCATCGAGGAACGCTTTATACCAATGATTCGGATGAAGCCGATCGGTTTATTCTACTTCAACACGCTGCTTTTCATGTGATGCAGCGGTATTCCTTTTCTCCAGATATCATTCATGCCAACGATTGGCAAGGCGGGTTAATGCCGGCCATGCTGAAATACGCCTATGGATGGGATGACTTGTTCAAAAGTACCCGCACGCTGTTAACGATCCATAATTTGGCGTATCAGGGATTAACTGATCCGGGGAAAGCCTTTCTAGCCAGTCTTCCAATGGAAGAAGCCCAAGTTGGAGGAGAATTTGAATACAATGGCGCGCTCTCTCCGTTGAAAGCTGGGCTTTTAATGGCCGACCGAGTGAATGCCGTCTCCCCAACCTATGCAGCTGAAATTCAAACTTCGGCCTTTGGAGAGGGTCTTGACCATCTTCTGCGATCCCGCGCGGCTTGTGTAAGTGGTATTCTTAACGGAATTGATACCACAATCTGGGATCCAGCAACCGATCGACACCTTCCTCATCCCTTCCATGTGGACGACGTTTCTGGAAAAAGAAAAAATCGAGACGCACTGTGCGCGGAGTTAAACCTTTCTCCATCAGACTCTGCTCCACTGATCGGCATCGTATCTCGACTAGCCAGTCAGAAGGGGTTTAATCTGCTCATGCCTATAATGGATGATATCCTAAAGCAGACGGATGCATGTTTCGCCGTTCTTGGAAGCGGGCAACCCGACATTGAAGCATTTTTTAGGGAGACGTCGGCCCGCCATCCAGGTCGGATCGGGCTAAAGATTGGTTTCAACGAAGGCCTGGCTCATCGGATTGAAGCTGGATCAGACCTGTTTTTGATGCCCTCTTTGTACGAACCTTGCGGTCTAAATCAAATGTACAGTCTGCGATACGGTACCGTGCCGGTTGTTCATCGAACAGGAGGTCTTGCGGATACCGTTATAGATGCTGATGAAAACCCAGCATTAGGAAATGGGTTTTCATTTGGGGACGCCCATCCAAATGCGTTATCAGACGCCTTCCGAAGGGCTATTCAATGGCATAAATCAAGACCCGATTGGAAGCGCATTCAGGAAAATGGGATGCGGACCGATTTTTCCTGGAAGTCATCCGCAAAACGCTACATCGAATTATACGAATCCGCTTTGTCAGGCCCCTGCTGATCAAGCGCCTCAAAGTGTTCAGCCACGCGAATGGCAAAGTGCTCCTCAGGCTCTTCCTCTCGTTTTTCAAGCGAGGTAACCTTGTCTCTCTTGACGTAGAGCCAGTGATCTAAAATGCGCCGAGCATCAATTTGAATTCGATCCATAACCGCAGTAGAGTCCGGGGACGCGCTGTACGCTAACAACACGAATTGCTCCACCTCCAAGGCAGAGTCAACGGCTTCAACACTAGTTATCCGGCCCTGACGTACGATGGCAAACGTACCCGACCCGGCACGCCCTGCAGCCAGTAAGTGAACCGTGTCCGGTCCCGAAACGGGAGTAGCGACGGCACCATATTTGGTGACACGCTCATCTAGCATCGAAATCCAATCTCGTGTTTCAGCAGCATCTTCAAAGGCAAATTGCTCGGAAGCCTTCAACATTTCAAGCTCCATCATGGCGCAGACATGCGTAATGTCCCCCATTAAAAAATCTCTAACACGCTGTGTCACTTCCCCATAGGCTTCTTCTCCTTGTGAACCATCACAGGGCGCACCACATCGTCCAATGTCTGCACGGACACATTTGTGCTTTTTAGCAAACTCGGCAGAAGAGCAATTTCTGATTGGAAAATATCGCTCGACAATCTCTGTAATAGCCCACGCTTGAGAGCGGTTTCTGAGGGGACCAAAATACTCTGATCCGTCATCTCGTACGAACACCTGAGTAGTCAGTCGCGGAAACGGTTCATTACTATCCAATCTCAAATATGGTCGATGTACGTACTTTTTTTGAGCTCGATTAAATGGAGGATCTAACTCCTTAATTTCCCGGCTTTCCTCAATCAGAGCGTGCAGCTCCGTACTGGTTTCGCGCCAACTCACATTCCTCATCTTAGCGATGAGTTGCCTGAGTCGAGGTGGGTGCGCTTCAATCGCTCTAAAATAGCTGGACACCCTTTGCTTCAAGTTCTTTGCCTTCCCCACATAAAGAATCCGACCTTTACCATCTACCATGTGGTAGACACCCGGGACTCCTGGCACCTTGGGTAACACGTCAGCTCTAACCTTTAGAACATGCTTAGCCGCAGGCTTTACCTTTGAGTAGGTTCGGGATTGTAGTTCCAACAATTCGCCCAACGTGCTCACGGAATGCTCTTCCGAGGCGATTTGAGCCAGCCGCTCTAAAACCTCCAATGTAATTTCAACGTCTTTACGCGCCCGATGCTGTCCGGCAGCCGAAATGCGGTAGAACTTGGCAAGATTTCCCAGACTTTTCGAGCGCAGGCCCGGTAATAATCGACGAGCCAGTCGCAAGGTGCACAGCCCTAGGTTTTGCATTTCAGGTAATCCAACTCGCTCAAATTCTGCGTTCAAAAATGAGTAGTCAAATCGAATATTGTGCGCTACAAAGACGCCATTACCCAAAAACTCCTGATAGCTTGGCATGACCACTTCAGCTGTCGGCTGCCCAAAGACCATGGAAGACGTGATACCCGTTATGCGGGTTATGCGCCCTGGAATGGCAATTTGTGGGTCAATTAGTTGGTCGAACCACTTGTTTTCGCCTTCAGACCTAACTTTGACAGCACCAATTTCAATGACCCGATTCACATGCGCATGAACTCCGGTCGTTTCCGTGTCGGTAACGATCAGAGATTCTTGGGGAGAAAGTAGATTGGTTAGGGCAGACATAAATCCCAGACTTGGCGTATCACCTTAACTCCGCCTGCGGCAATCGGATTCTGTGCGAGCAAGATTCCTCTTTGAACCTGCTAGGCCTTAGGCTACACGGCGGAACGATACGTGGGCAAACCGCCTAAACGTTAATCGAGCTAGCGTTCCACCTCCCAACCGGTTGTGCAGACTTATCGACCCTGAGAGACGTCTGGCCGCTTTTTGCGCCAAGCTTAAACCCAGTCCTAAACCATGATGAGTACGGTCCAACCCGGTAGATCCTTGGACAAAGGGGGAAAATAATTGCGCCGCCTTCTCGGGAAGTCCGATACCTTCATCGGTTACTTCAATAGTGATTGTGTCTGGCCCTATGCGAGTTTCAATACAAATATCACCGGAATCCGAAAACTTGATTGCATTGTCGAGCAGCTGACTTAGGGCACGTTGGATTAGGCCAACATCCGAATACGCTGAACCTGCAGCCAAAGATTTTACATGGTGAATGCTCATACCCCGGTGCTGGGCATTAGGCCGGGCTTTTGAAACCATCTCCTCAACCACCTTCACTACATCACAGTTAGCCGGATAGCTGTCATCGGACCCGGTCTCTTCATGCTCCAAGACGTTTGAGATAACACGCTGGAGCTTATCTGCATTCTCTAGGATCGGAGTAATGAGATCAACCTGCTCCTGAGACAATTCCGATTTTAGGAGCTGTGCAAAACCAGATATAACAGCCAGGGGCGTTCTCAATTCGTGAGAAAGCATGTGTATCCGCTGCTCGTCTAACGACGGCTGGAATCCGGTATCTGAAATAGGATGGAGGTTCATTCTCGAGTAAGCCTGAGTGCGGTCCAACTCGAGTATCGTCTTCCTTTTGAGGTTCTAAACCCCTTAATTCAATCCCAGAGCACGTTGAAGGGCCAATCCAACTTCTGTGTTGTCCATTACGCCCGTAAAAGCCTCTGAACCCGGTCCAAATGCATACATGGGGACGTTTATAGCTGTGTGCCCACCTGTAGACCATCCTACTCGTGCAGCGGCGGCCGTTGAGTCTCTGAGCAAGTGATTTAAATGGACTAAGGCGGTAGATTCACCTACGACTGATCGATACTGAACTATTTTTCTAACTTCGTTTTGAAATGCTTCAGAACTCAATCCATAATGCTCTTCAATCGATTTAAACATCCATGGCAGTACTTCATCGTTACGCGCCATGCTTGCACGAAGCTCTTTGCTAAATCGATTCACGGACCAGTCAATTGCGTTGAGGGTTAATGGATCGTACGCGTAGCCAGACCCTTTTTTACCATTTGTTTCGGCACCCAACGTTAGACCACCGGTTTCATGATCAGACGTCCCCACCACCAACGTGCCTTCATCTAACCGAGCAAACTTAACGGCAGCCCGCATCGCTTCATCATAGGCTAGAATGTCGTGCAGGTGAGCAGCAGTATCATTTTCGTGCCCAGCATGGTCAATTCTGCCAGCTTCAATCATGATAAAGAACGGTTTCTCTGCGTTATCCAATAACTCCAGTGCTTTCGTGGTCATTTCAGCTATGGAGGGCTCTTCTGCCGTATCGCGATCGATTTCGTACGCCATGTGGCCTGCTGTAAACAAGCCAATCAATGGCAGGGTGTCTGCAGCCAGCATTTCATTTCGGTTGGAAACCGATGTGTATCCCGCAGAAACTGCGGCATCCAAGAGGTTTTTACCGTCCGTTCTCCCGCCACCTGCTTCTTTCGGTAGATAATACATGGTTCCGCCGCCCATGATGAGCTCAATTCCTTTTTCAAGTTGCTGATCTGCAATCTGAGCCTCCATACTACGATCCACGACGTGACTTGAAAACGCTGCGGGTGTGGCGTGCGTGATGCGAGCCGTGGAAATAAGGCCGGTGTT
>DKOG01000212.1 GCA_002469915.1 Bacteroidetes bacterium UBA7368 | reverse complement strand
GCCGGTGATGGTCACATGACTAAACGCGGAGCCTTCGACTTTGTCGATGTGAAGAGACCCCGTCGCCAACAGGTCTTGGGTGAAATATCGGGCCCCCCATGTCAATACAGCGGAGGAGTGGGCTAATCCCCAACTTATTATGAGGACCATCACCGGCACGAGCCACCATCTGGAAAGGTGATATGTCTTGGCGTCTTGCGTCACGCTCAAAAGGTCCTGTCGATACTGAGATGGATATTGAACCGGCGAATCTGCTTTTCCTTTCCGAGTGTGTCCGTGATGCCTGATTGGAATAACCACGCATCTTCTGCCGTCCGGAGGTCGGTTTGTGACGGGTTGATTTTATAGGCTAAATCGAATCGGACAAGCCCTACCGGCGTCCGGTACCGAATACCAGCGCCCGTTCCAAATTGCATTTTGTTGAATGAGATGGAACCCGAATCATCAAAAATCGCTTGGTTTTCAGTCGTGTAAAGAGGGCGTCCATTTGCGTCTTTTCGAATTTCAGAAGACATCACTCCACCGTCCAAAAATGTACCTAGACTCCACGATGGTCCTAACCCCGGAACTGGAAATCGCAGCTCAAACCGAGTAGTTAGCTTGGTTTCTGCACCGATAGCCTCAAACCGAGCTCCATTTGTTGACCACGTCCCGTCAGGTTTTTGAAAGACGGAATCGACCACTGAAATCTGCTCGCCCAGACCATTTAGCCCCCATCCTCTCACATCTGAGGCGCCACCGGCGTAAAATCGAATCGGGTCGAATCTAAATTCTGTTTCTGCATTAACCTGATCTCGACTCCCTCCCATGGGTAGCAAGCGTCCAGTCGTCATCGAAAACGTAAAGGAGATACGGTTGTAGATGGGAAGGTAGAGACCCAGGTCCAAGCGCCCTTTCAAATACTCGATGCCGGAAGCACCCACTAGGCCTCCCGATTCAATGTGGGGGTGGATTAAGAAGCCCTTCCGAGGATTTAGAAAGTCATCAATGTCGCCAATGGTGGCCGTCAGAGACAATAAGCTCAGGTTGTAGACGTCGAATCGTTCACCCAGACTACCTTCTAAAAGAGGGACGGTCCTTGAAAACCGATGTTGAACAGAGATCGTGCGGAATGGTAAAAATTCGAAGACCATTCCAGTCGAAATACCCGTTTCAAAAAAGCGGGAGTATAGATTCGGGTCATCATGCCATTTGTAAAAGGGAGATACCGAACCAGACAGTCGTGTCGAACCTAAATAAGGTTGATGCAGAGACAGGGAGGAGGACACCGAACGGATCGCAAATCGATTGTCTGTCGGAACAGATAACCAACCCGTATTTGAGGAAACGGCTGCGGTCAATTGCCGAGCGCTACCGCCAAAATTCCGGTGCCTAAACTGGCCTTGAAACGCGACCCCTGATTCCTTAGAAAAACCCGTCTCGCCAAATATAAAGCGGGGTTTCGACTCTCGGATACGGTATCGGATGAGGACTGTTGAATCCGTTGGCTGCGTCGGGAGATCGGATAATACCAGGCGAAACAACCCCAATTTGAACAACTCCTGTTGTCCTCGGGATACTTTTTTCTGGGAATAACGGTCGCCTTCTTGAAATGGCAATTCTCTGAGCACCACCTTTCTTGAAATCCCTTCATTACCGTCAATTTCGATTTTCTCTACGATTCCAAGTGGGCCAGGATGGACGAGAATGGATACATGGAGATCCTTGTTAACGGGCTCAACAGAGGATTCAACACGAGCAAAAGCGTGTCCTCGGTTTTGTAGTAATTCTAGTATGTCACTTTCAAGACTTACTTGATCTAAGTCCGTGAAGCGCTCGCCGATGCGTTCCTGGAAATCATCCACCAACGTATTCCACCGGGTCTCGATTTCTGGTTCCAAGGGGGAGGCCAGGTCAATGTCTAGCTCGGATAGTGTTACCGGCGGGCCTTCGGCAATCGAAATAATTACCCGAATAGAATTATCCGATGCGCGATACTGCGAAGCAGGGTAGTCCACAATCGCATCAGGAAAACCATTCCGTTGATAAAAACGCTGCAACCGAATCACATCTCGCTGCAGCTCAACCGGATGGAAGGGGTACTCCTTTTTGTCGATGAACGGCAGGAAGTCTAAACGTTTTCGCCAACTGAACAGCGCTCCTGGAGCCTTGCTGGACATGCGCGCTTCCAATTGCTCAGACGTAAACGTTCTTGAGTCTGTGAACCGAAAGGAAACGCCCCGAATGGTCGTTTTATCATTACTAAGTGATAACGGGTCCTGTGCCTGGGCGGGCACGGCGTAGCAAATAACCAAAAATATGATGACGAGTGCCCGGTACATGTGGTCCCAATGCGCTAGAAGGTGAGGGGATCCTTATTCGTCATCCAATTCGCGAGCTGTCAGCGTTCCAGATACAGCAATAGTTTCGCCTTCATTGCTCAAGTACGTCGCGATTAGCTCTGGTTTCCGGTGCTTTCTTTCGTGTAAAAGCGTGGTTATAGCTCCTAAAGTGAGAATGAGCCCAGAGAAATACGCCCAAAACACGAGAACGATAATAAGCACGAATGAATCGCCTAAGGCGGCGAGTCCGGATTGCTCAAAGCTTCCAAAGCGAGTAGCGTAGTCTGTAAATCCAATTTTTGCGGACTCCCAAAGCACGGCGGTAAACGTAGCCCCAATCAGAGCACTTTTCCAGGGTGGTCTTGGCTTCGGGGTGAAGAAAATCAATTGGAAAAACATGGCTGTGCTCAAAATCAGTGGCAGGACTACACCAAACGTATCCAATGCACTTTGAAATCCTTCTTGCAACCAGGGATAATCCAAGCCCAAATCC
>DKOG01000178.1 GCA_002469915.1 Bacteroidetes bacterium UBA7368 | reverse complement strand
ATGATCATATTCATGCTGAATAACTCGAGCTAAAATGCCATCGAAATAGGCTCTCTGAGGTTGAAAAGCACGGTCTAGATAGGACATCGTAATTCCTTCAGGACGAATTACTGTTTCATTGATATCGGGAATGGACAGACAGCCCTCCTCAAAATCGTCTTCAGCTTCGGACTCTTCCTCGATCTCAGCATTAATAAACACCATGGGCTGTTCAGGCATATCAATGCCCGCTTCTTTGAAGTCTTCTTCCATTGCCGACACATCGACTACGAACAAACGCTCCAAGTGGCCAATCTGAGGCGCAGCCAGGCCTATTCCCTTGGCATCGGCCATCGTCTCCAACATGTCATCGATGAGGGTCTGAAGCTCGGTCGAGTCCTGTTCAATGTCCTCGGTTTGCTTTCTTAAAACATCTTCTCCGAGAAGATAAATCGGTTTTATCATCGTATTAGTATGCGTCTTCCAGATATTCCTGCAAAATGATGCAGGCTGCTGCTGTATCGACTCTTCCTCGTCCAGATTTTTTCAATGAGGGTTTAGATCCCGCCTTGATTAATTCTCGAGCCTGGTGGGTGGTGTAGCGTTCGTCATGTTTTACGAACCGAGTTTTAGGAAACAGATTGGCAAGTCGATTCAGATAATTTTGAACCCGCTCAGTTGCCTTTCCTTCGCTTCCATCCTCTTCAAATGGCCAGCCGATGACGATGAGAGCCAAGCCTTCATCCGCCTTAAGACGTTTAAGCACATCTACTACTTCGTCCGGACTGTAGGTGCCAACCGGCTGAGAAAACAGATTCAACGGATCTGCGATTGCTAGACCCACCCGTTTGGTGCCGAAGTCGATCCCGATAGTTCTTCCACCTGTCATGATAAATCAGTTTCAGTCAGACATGACCAGATCTACATCCACAAAGTCAGCACTCCCTTCTGGCACCTGATATTCCAATGAGGATAATGGCTGCTGTAATACAGCTTTCAATTTCTTGCTCGGTTTGAAGTGCGTTTTTCTACGACTAGGAATGAAAACCGTCTCGTTCGTTTTCGGGTTTCTCGCTTTCGGTTTGGCACGCGTCTTTTTGACTTCAAAAACACCAAAATCACGCAATTCAATCCGCACTTCTGGGTCGGCTTCCATCATTAGCTCGCCGATAGCGCCAATGACTGATGCTACCCACGGTTCGCACTTGTAAATAGGCTGATCCACGAGTTCAGCAACCCGTCTGGCAACATCTTTTTTGGTGAGCGTTTTGGCGCGTTCGATCATAACTAAGGGCAACATTTAGTGGGACGGGCAACGGCGCGTCAAATAACGATTTACCCAGCCCAAAGTCAAGGTTTTCATAAACTTAACGCACCTGAGAATCATCGACCTGTTCTTCGAATCGATAGACACCGTGAATACCCTCAATTCGCTTAATTCGATCGATGAGTCTGCGGAGATGATCGAGGTCACTGACAAATAAAACGATGTTACCCTCAAAGACACCATCATCTGTTGATATGGTGATTGAACGGATATTAGTCTTTAATGTCTTTGATACGATTTGGGTAAGGTCACTGAGAATCCCGACACGGTCTTCCCCCATGACTCGAAGGGCAGAAACAAACTGTACCTCTTTCTGACGACTCCATTCTACAGGCAAGATTCGGTCTGCCCGATTCAGAATTAGATTGGGCGCATTGCGGCAACTGACTCGGTGCACCTTAATGGTACCCGTTCTGGAAATAAACCCAAATACAGAATCACCCGGAATTGGATTGCAGCACGTTGCATAGTCCGTCGCAATGTCTGTATGCAGTTCACCATCGATAAGAAGTGCCGGTGCCCCAGAAGACTGAGCAGTACTGAGGAAATTGTTAAACTCACTCTTTAAATCGAGACCCGCATCCTTTTCCTCCGCCTCCTCCTTTAACGTTCCACGGGCCGTCTTGAGCAATTCTTGGACGTCATGCAATCCAGATCCCAGCTCAAAAAACATTTGCTGAGTGTTCGGAAACCGCATTTTAACGGCTAAACGATGTAAATCCTGATTCGTAAAATCCAACCCCATGCGCTTGGCGCGTTTGGCCCAAAGTTCTTTTCCATGGTCCGTGGCTGTACGACGTTTCTCATTAGTCCAGTGACGTATCCTACTTCGTGCTTTGTGGGTTACGACAAACTTGATCCAATCTGGATTAGGCGTCTGCTTTTTTGAGGTGATGATCTCAACTTGATCACCGCTTTTGAGTTTGTATGACAACGGCACCATTTTGCCGTTTACTTTCGCGCCAATACAGTGGAAGCCAACTTGTGTATGCACCAAATACGCGAAATCGACCGGACATGCCCCGCTGGGTAACGTAAATAGGTCCCCTCGAGGCGTAAATATGTAGATTTCCTCGTCATACAAATTCAGGCTGAAATCGCGGACAAAATCACTAGCCGCCCCTGATTCTGGGTTTTCTAGAAGATCTCGGACCCATGTGAGAAGCCGGTCCATCTCCGTGTCTTCATTGTCTACATCTTCCTTGTACTTCCAGTGAGCCGCAAATCCTTTTTCAGCAATCTCATGCATATCTCGGGTTCGGATCTGAATCTCTACCCTTCTGCCTTCTGGTCCAAGGACCGTGGTGTGCAGGCTTTGGTACCCGTTAGACTTAGGCACAGACACAAAATCACGAAATCGCTCAGTAAGCGGCTTGTACAAATCTGTGATAATGGAGTAGACGCGCCAGCAATCTTCTTTTCCTTTTGCCCCTTCCCCATCGAGTACAATGCGAATGGCAAAAATGTCATAAATCTCTTTCAGCGGTTTGTCTTGCCGCTTCATTTTCCGGTAAATCGAGTACAGATTCTTTGATCTACCGTATATCTCAAATTCAAATCCTTCCGTATCCAGCCGTGTTTTGAGCGGACTAATGAAGGATGCAATGTACTTTTCACGCTCAGGGCTCGAGTCCCGAAGCCCACTAGTGATCTCTTCGTATTCGTCAGGATGGATATACGCAAGACAAAGGTCTTCCAGCTCACTTTTAATAGCAAAGAAGCCAAACCTATGCGCCAAAGGTGCGAATAAATTCAGCGTTTCCGTCGCAATTTTGACCTGCTTATGTGGAGGGAGCGATTCCAACGTCCGCATATTATGCAGCCGGTCAGC
>DKOG01000135.1 GCA_002469915.1 Bacteroidetes bacterium UBA7368 | reverse complement strand
GAACCGGGAGACCATTAGTTGGTGTGAATAACCGACTTAACAGTGTATCGAAACCCATCATTAACCACGGTGAAATACATACCGGCAGGCACCTCCCCGGCATTCCAGGTCACTGTGCCAATGTCCCCGGCCCGTTTGCCTTCGGCCAACGTTGCTACGCGACGTCCTAGTAAATCCACGACAAAAATAGACACGAGTCGATCCGCACCACCATTAAGTGATATGTTGAGCCTGTCTACAAATGGGTTAGGAAATACCCCAACATCAAGATTTCCACTTCTGGGGAGCTCATCCAGCTTGGTGGACACCGTTGTGCCTAGAATAGAGGATGCAGGAATGCTGTACACAAACGGATAGTAGCTGGACCACCCCCCGCTCGGTTTACGCTGATAATAGTCCGTACCCGATTCTGAATTGGTCCATAGAGAGCCATCTGGGAGGAATGATAGATCTTCGATGCCGTGCGGCATTATAACGGTGGAATCAGGAGAGACGATACTTGTTGGAGAAAGAGCATCAAGACGGTATCGAAGCAACTCAGCCGTCGAAGAAGATCGATTCCTGGAAAGAACGACAACCGTTCCCTGAGGCGCCTCGAAAAGATCCACACCTTGAATTCGTCTGGTAATTGGAAACCGGTAGGCTGGCTGAGGATTCGGACGGCCATTCTCATCAAGGGCGTGCGCAAAGAGAAAAGGCGCTGTATCTGAGGAAGTACGGTAATCCCCCACCCAAAGTGTGTCGCGAAATGCTGAGATAAACGACGCTTTTGACGGTGTCTGGATAGTCCCATTAACATCGGCTTCCAGATCCACGTATTTCAACGGATTTGATGCATCCCATTGGGGCAGAGGATACCGCTCAATTACACTGGATGAGGAAACGTATATCGCGTCATGTGAATAGGCAATGCCTCCTGCATGAGAGTATCCCAGTTGGCCCATAAGCCGAAACGTACGACGCACCAATCCTGTGCGGGCATTCATTTCAACAACAATGGAGTGCTGCAATTCAATCGTCCCTTGGCGGGTACGATGGTAATACGAGACGTAGACAAATGGAATTTCTTCTCCATCGATCTCTTCGACATTCGTAGCCGTTCCTTGCGGGATGTATAAATCGTTCGTATACGGAAGGAAAAACCGCTTCTGAATCTCAACAGGGGATTGCTGAATCCTCAGATCCGCAGGGAGACGCTGATTATCAAGTGGGTAATCGTGGTAGGCCGGCATTCCGAAGTATGCACTCCCATCGTGAGGAATACCGGAAGTAAGATATTCGTCCGGCGCGGAATAGCCTCTGATAACCGCGGCGAATAGTTGACCAGTAAACGTCCCGGTCAATGTTGGACTTTCGACATCTCCCGTTGCCGATGATCCAACCATCACGGGATGTGAAATCGAGTAGGGACTGGGTATAGAGAGCTGTTCCTCGGCAGCTGCATGCTGAACACCATCTACAAAAAGACGGAGTGTCAGCGTTCCTTGCCAATACATAATGTTGGCTGCTACCCACGCATTTTTGTCAAGCTCCAAAGGTCCATCCGCATCCAATCGAAAGGTTGAGTTTTGAATCGCAAACTCCACGAAAGGAACGTCATTTTCCAGACCAATCGTAAATCCTTCACTCTCGGAAATACGATTAGAAAGCAGGGTGGAGGTCTGAATTGCTTCCTGGCCTCGAAACCATACTTCCGCCGTCATCTGGGGGCCGAAAGGTTGAGAGAAATCCTGAGTTTCCAGACTTCGAATCGTTGATGCAGGTGCCTCGAACTCGGCTGAACTAGGCGCTTTCATTCCCCAACCTCCGGGATTTCGCGCAGCAAATTCTACCGGATCAATGAATGGTCCTTCCTCAACATCCTTCAAGATTACGGAAGACGTTAACTCGCCTCCCTCTGGCAAATATCGGAATAGAATGGCCGTCGCCTGTCCGCTGGCCTCGTGGCCAGCGGACAACGCGAACAGAACCATTACAAGTGCACACCTAAAGACTTTATACATACGCTATTTGATCAGCAACATCTTCTGAGTTAGCAGTGTTGTGCCCGAACGAAGCGTATAGAAATACATTCCGCTCGCATACCTGGATGCATCAAATGTTACCTGATGCACACCGGCAGCATGTTCACCTGAAACCAAGGTTGTAATACGCTGACCTAGGACGTTGTATACATGGATATCTACTTTCGAAACTGCCGGAACCAGGTATTCGATGGCAGTTGACGGGTTGAACGGATTAGGATAATTCTGAGATAGCTCAAATTGTAGCGGAAGCTCCGTTGTTTCGGTTGCTACAATTGTCGACACCTCCACCCAACTTGGAAGCGAAGCGGAATCGGGATTTCCATCTACGTCCAAGCCGCCTAAAGAGCCAACAAAGCCATTGCCCGTTGCATCCGCGGTAGTCTCACCACTTCCTTCGTCAAAGTGCCACAATGCCAACGTCAATGCGTCATTAGCGTAAGGTGCCGTCGGAAGGTCAAAGTTCTCTGTATACCGTTCCACAACGGAAACGCGAACTTCGTCAATCATTCCACGGAATCCTTCAAAGCGTGAGTTCCACAGGTCTGCGGCCCCATTTCCGATCGCCATAGGCATTACGCCACCCAGCAAGGGCACTGCAGACTCTATGGCTGCCTTCTGCTCACCGTCCAAGAAAATGCGCATCGAATCCGCAGTATTCCACGTTACGGCTACGTGATACCAGCGAGGGAAAAACACTTCATCTACTTTTTGGCTTTGTTCGAGGTTTATTGTGGTTGTGCCGTCCTGCATGAAGAAAATCATGCGACCCTCGCTACGTCGCCAACCGAGTCCAAGATCACCCGGATTATTCCCACCAATGTTTTTGCCGAATAGATAAGTCCAGTCAGGGGCATGGGTATCGTCTGTGAGAACTGAATCTGGACGAAACCACATTTCTACCGTTCCCTGGTCCATTCGTAGCGGAAAGAGAGAAGCCGCATCACGAATTTCAACGCGATCACGCTCCCACCAATTGAAATGCATTGCATAGCCCGTACCCCATGGATGCTCAACATCTACGAAATCATCCAAGGAATTTAGCGCATCAGTCGTCTGAGCCGGAGAATAAGCCACCTGGCTTATTGAAGAGTGCAAGACGAACGGATCTTGGGCCAAAATATTGCCATCTGGATTTCGGGTAATCGACGTCTGTTGATCAGCAGCTGCCGACGTAGATGTGGCAAACTCCCATTCTGCATCCGGCATAGTACTGATAGCGGGATCTCCGGTAGCCGCTTTCGAGCCAAATGCAACATAAGCATCGTACGAGCCATCGCCTGACGCGAGGACAGCAAAGTCACCAGCAGCGTCCAATCCATCTCCGAGAGCACCGCTTGCTGCAAAGACACGCGTCAACATTGGATCGGCAGAGTAGCCCGGTGCACCGGATACATCTCCGCCACCAAAGACAGCGACCATAGCTTGTTTTGCAAGCATGTAACCCGCGGGGAAGGTAAACGTCATCCCACTCTCATCGCCCACATGCCAGCCTCCAAGGTCTACTGCAGTATCCTCGCTCGTATTAACGATCTCGATAAACTGATCTTCGCTTGCATTGATTACACTGTCACCGTTTGCATCACCAGCTCCCATGGCATCGGCCAATACTTCGTTTATAACGACAGTAACCTGAGGCTGAGGTGGCGGAACTGCGGAGCGACCATCAATAGTTGTATTAGGAGAAAAAGCAGCATTCGCGACCGTCAGATGCTGTACGAAGGGATCTAAAATATTGACGTTTCCATCTGGAAAACGCGTAATACTATTATCTGCATTTGCAGCGGCACCGACATCAATTTGGATCTGATAATTATCCGCATTGGGTGGTCCGCCCGTGGCAGCCTTACTTCCGTAAGCCAACCATGTATCGTAGGAACCATCAGCTGAGTGGAGAAGGATGATTTCTCCACCATTTGCCAGACCGTTACCAACTGTACTGTCTGCACTGAAAACCCGTGTCACTAGAGGATCTGCATCATACCCATCAACACCGGTCACATCACCACCGCCAAATACGACTAGAAAACTACGAGGAGCCATCATGTAACCATCTGGGAACGTGAAATTGACGGCTTCATCATCTCCCAATTTCCATCCTGTCAAGTCTACGGGGTCAGACGAGACGTTGGCCAACTCCACAAATTCGTCCTGAGAGGAGCTACGAATTCCATCTCCATTAGCGTCACCCGCAGTGTCCGATGCCGGATCAGCCAAAATCTCATTAATGATCACCGTCAGTGTCGGTGGAGGTATGGGAATTACGTTCGTACCGCTGACGGTGACCCCTGGAGAGAAGAGAGCAGAACTAACAGTGGAATGTAATGCCCACGGTTCTGCATCTGTCGTATTTCCATCGGGAGATCGAGTTACAGACTGGTTATCATTGGCTGGAGCATTGACATCCGTACCATATTCGAACGTAATACCGTCTGTCGCTGCCGTTGCAGGAGCACCCAGACCGACTTTTGATCCATAACCGGCATAGGTATCTGCTGTACCATCTGGCGATTTGAGTACCAAATATTCCCCGCCGTTAGCAAGCCCATTACCGACCGTGCTATCTGCACTGAACACTCTAGTCAATAGAGGATCGGCATTGTATCCGTCAATACCAGTTACATCCCCTCCTCCAAAAACGACCAGCAAATGTCGCGGAGCAAGCTTATAGCCGTCCGGAAAGGTGAAGTTAATTGCTTCATCGTCTCCCAACATCCATCCGGTCAGGTCCAAGGAGTCTGCACTCATGTTGGCTAGCTCGACAAACTCATCCTGAGAAGAGCTGCGAGTTCCATCGCCATTTGCATCTCCAATCAGGTCTCCGGCGGGATCGGCATTAATCTCGTTAAAAAATAGCGCCTGCTGAGCATTAGCCGTGGAAAACGCAGCCATTGTGGCTAGCGCTATTAGAATGAATAACCATCGTTTCATCATCTTTCTCGTTGGTGGATGGGGAGGAAGTACTTTTAGCGACCTACACCTAGCGTGAAGCGCTGGACACTACCCAAGTAGCCCATGTCAGCGTAGGAGTATTCGGCAACTACCCGGATTCGATCTAACAGTCGGCGATTAATCCCGACACCAAAAGAAAGCCCGCTTACGCTATCGCGCTCAAACAACGCTGCATAGCCTCCACGGAGGGAGAGCGTGTTGCCAAAAGTGTATTCAATTCCGAGATTTACCGATTCGCTATTATCCGATGGATTTGTCAGATCGGCAGCGAGGGTCACTCGGTGATAGTCAGATATTTGTTTTTCATAACCAAACCCAAACCTAAACGTCAAAGGGATAGAAAACGTATCCGTGTCAAAACTGACGTTTAATTGATTATTACTGAAGTTGGATGGGTCGTCATCAAAGGCGCGCCGTAAATCTCGCCCCTCAAGCTGCATATTGCCTCCGAAGTTGAGAATACTTGCAGCAAGTACAAAGCCCTCTACTCGGGTTTGGTACAAGATTCCAAGATCAACGGCCAACGCTCTTGCCGTTTCATTCCACAGTGTTTCGCGGATATACTTACCAGTTATTCCAGCTGAAAATCTGTTGGTCAATGACGTAGCATAAGTCAGACCTAACATCACGTCGGAAGCACTGTAAAACTCCCCCGTTCCTTCGGGTTGAAGAATCGTACGAACCGGCTGATTATCTACCGCATCGAAAGCTAAAACGCTAATCCCAAGCGTGCCAGCACCGGGCACACGAAACACCATGCCTACGAAATCCAACTTGGTGTCAACTAGCCAATCTGTGTGATCAAAGGTGAATGTTGCTTGAGATGGCAGGTTTGCTGCAGCTGCGGGGTTCCAGTACAAAACGGTAGCGTCACGAACCAACGTTGTGCCCGCATTACCCATTGCCATGGCCCGAGCACCCACTCCGATCTGGAGAAAGGCAGCAGCACTAGTTCCAGCATTTGATACGTCCTCAACGAAGTTCGCGTAGGGAGAGTCTGCTTCTTGGGCCTGCGCAACGGGTGCAACGCAAACCATGATCAGCACGCATACAACGGATATGTATCTTCGGAAGCTCATTTGATCAGTGTGAATTTACCTGTTTTCTCTCCCGCGTCCGGTGTCTCGACATGAAAGAAATACACACCAAAAGCCACCGTAAGTCCGTCCTTTGAGACTAGATCCCAGCTTTCGGATCCGTTTTCGAATACGGTGTCATGTTCCAAAACCTGAACCAATTTACCCGCAGTGTTAAAGATTCGAATCGTGCATTGTGGTGGAAGATTTACGAAGTCAATTCGCCGTTCACCCCGTCCTGTTGCATTGAAAAGCGGACGCTCCCACGATGCGCTTGCTATATATGGGTCTGGAACGACATATATGTTTGAGAGATCACTGGCAGCTATTTCCCTCTCGTAACGCGTCTCTTTGGTAGAAAATGTTATGGTATCCAGTGATGAATATGGCTTACTCACATCCAAGCGAAAGACATCACCCTGTTCAGGGAGCCGAGGACTTTCGCCATCCGGACCACTAAACGTGAAACGCCAACCCAAATTGAAGCGGAATCCAACAGGATCAAATACGAGGGTAATCACATCTCCTGCACTCAGTCGCCCATCAGGCACACCCGTCTCATCCAAAATGAACTGATATTTCAGTCCTGAGGTTACTCCGTAAATTTCAAAATCGACTGGCGTCCGTTGTTCAAAGGCGAATTGTACAAATGATGAATCCACCCCAGGAGCACCCATCCTGATCTCTATATCATCGGGTACGGGAACAGATCGAGCAGACTCAACAATGTCGATTGTTGCTCTAATATTCGAGTCCCCATCTATCCATCCATAGGTGAGAGGAACCGGCTCAGGCGGCGTGTTAATCCTAAAATTCAATCCTGAGAGCAATCGACGAGAAAGATCAACGCTGTCAAATACTGCGGCCTCGTAGACGATCCGGTTGCTGGATATTTCATCAATGCGAATGCTTTGGGTAAGCAAGGCCTTTGTTGTATCCGTGAATGAGACTCTAAACTGCTCTCCCTGCACTAAACTATCAGGAACGAGGACCTCTACTTCGACGGCTCCCGTTCCCGGACCATCATGTATTATTTCGCCGTCCAATCCTCCGAGGATAACACCAGCCCCAACAGCATTTGGTACCACAACAGCAGTATTTCGATCTACAAACGTCACGTTTCCGATCAAGTCCGTTTGAATGATTTTCGATGCCTCGCTCGGGGAAATAGGAGTAAGTTTATCGCGAGTAGTTATACCACGATCAAAAAAGTCTAGATCATACCCGGCATCGTAAGGAACGAGCGCATAGTAGTAGGACCTACCATTATCTAGACCGGTATCCTCGTAGTAGTATCGAAGACCTGAGTCGGTACCTGTATTAAATACAGCACCTGTTTCTCCAATCTGAACGGGATGCGGACCTTTAAGTCCATTGTCCAGATCAAACTGAGCGATGGATTGCCATAGAATCGGATTCCCAAATGCGTCTGTAATCGTCTTAATGGAATTGAAGGACGGGTCCGTTGCCCGGTAGATCATATATCCTTCGAAATCTGTTCCGTAGATCGGATCACGTGAGAATTCCGCAACATTATCCCACATCAGAACAGCAGATTGATCAGCCTGAACAGCCGTCAATCGAGACTTGTTTGGTGGTTTCGCGAAAGAGTAATCCGCGTCATAAATCTTCTGCATGGTCCGCTTGTTGCGAAGAATGTCATCGAAATTGCGTCCAAAAAGACATGCAATGGCAAATTTCCGGGTAGCTTCTCTCGGGAGGGAAAAATATCCCGATCCATAAATGAAGGCTAGATTGCTTGGCATTTCCCCACCAAATCGGTTAGGCTCCATTTCTAGCCAAGCTCGCTCGTCGTCGCTTACGTTACCGGCGGGACGAAGAACATAGCTGGTCAAACCAATCTGATCAGACTCATCGTTATCCGTTTTCCCAAAGTTGGGTTCGCCCTGATCTGGACGGCCATTGTTCTCAGTACCATCCGAGTCAGGTCCCGGATACCCATCATCATCAGGCCCTAATCCGTCCGATCCCTTATCGTCCAGTAGCGGCTCGCTACTCTCTCTAATGCCATCACGATTTAAGTCATTAAATGGCACCCAATCGGCATCTTCATCACCCGTCCACCATACTCCAAACTCTACTGACGGAAGAAGCGTTGGGCTACCGAAAAAACTTTCAAAGTCGGTCATGAGATACCGAGCAGACAATTCCGCGATAATAGACTCCTGCCCTTCAATCCGAGTACCAGCTACGTTGTCTTGAACCTCGTCTGAAATTCCGTTTTGATCATTGTCCTCGCCATCCAGTGGATCTCCCGGGCTTTCTAAAAAAGCGAAGCCAAAATACCCCACACCAGGACGGCCTCGATTGTCTATACCATCTCGATCCCACATGTAAACGATATCATCCTGACGCTCGAAATCTGCGAGATCGTCTACAGAATCACCTTGACCTCCAACGGCAGGGTCTACGTACATTCCGAACACGACTTTCGTCAAGTCCTTATCGCTCACATTTTCAATGTCGTAGCGAACAATCAGGATATCCTCTGCCTGCACATTTACCCACTGATATCCTCGCACTCCCACCTGCAAACCGATTCCACGACGCCCTGTCGGAAAATCGGACGAGTCCACCGCACTGCCTGAAAAAGGAAAGTAATCGAACTCGTCATTATTGCGATCGTCCATAACGTAGTAGGACTCTTGATCGGCTCGGACAAGAGCTCCAAACTCCCCATTCCATAGTCCATCACGGGACCCGGCGTCGCCCGGGTAGTCAAATGGCCAAGGTTCGGGCCATGTCTCTTCCAGATGACTCATGGCAGGATACTCCAGCTCATTGAATGAATCCGGGTTAAAGTAGCCGGCCAGAGGCTCCCATCCATAGGTATGAGTACCATCAGGACTGACGTCAAAGGAGCTTGCATTTGTATAGTTTTCAGAGACGATGCGCATATATCGTCCTTGAGTATCCTGAACTTCGGCTCCTGCCATCATCACGAACTCGAAACCGTACCATTGGCCGGAACCCTTTGGCCACTCCATCTTCGGTGGCTCAAATCGACTTCCTAGATTACCATTGTTCGAATATCGAGTAGCTACCAAGTTGCCGTCATGAACTCCTGTTCGACGATACTCTCGGCCTGCCTCTACTCTATCCTGGGCCGAGACCAGTAGCGGAAAACAAAGGCTTATCAGCAACAGAAGAGTACTTTGAAAACCCAGGCTTCTGACTGTACGTTTTGCAGCGAATACTGACACTAAATCGCTCGACATATCTGACGCTATTTTTCTATTCATCATCTTCAAAAGCGAATGTCAAGGCCCAAAATGATACGACGCGGGGGGTCGAAGAAGTCTGGTCGCAAATCCACTTCACCTGACGAAAAATTAGGATTGAGATCTAGTACCTCTGCCTCGCCAAGCGTTCGATAAGGATGAAAGGCATTTCCCGTACTTGTGTAAACCGATTTGGCATTCAAGCGATCAAGAATATTGAAGCCCTTTGCATAGAGACGCGTCTCGAGACCGGCAATCTGCATGCGTTTGGATATGTTGAGGTCCAGATTCATTCGGAAGGGCTTCGATTCGCTGTTAGCAAGCTGAGAGGAAAGCTGACTTCCTGGATTCGTAGGAGTGTACGGTTGGCCCGACGAAAAGCGGCCAATAATGCTGAAAGTAACTCCTTTGGGGTCACCAAGAATTACTGATCCGTTAAGGGAATGCCGTTGATCCCAATTCAAAGGAATAACCTGCTTTTCCGGCTCTACGGGTGGTTTCGTCTGATTGTTAAAAAAGACCGCGTTTGGATCAGAAGCATTTCCTCTGGCAACCTGGTAGGTGTAATCGACATTCAAACCAAACTGATTTGCAAATTGGCGAAGCAGGGACAAGGAAAAGCCCCGTGTATTGCCGTAGTCCCTGTTGATATATCTCGCGTAGACCTTTTTGTCTACCGTGTTGATAATTTCCTGCCCTAGCAGATTCTTGATGTCCTTATAGTAAATCGTTGCTTCAATCTTCCAAGACGAGGTCAACGCATATTGAAGGCCTAACTCATACGCAGTTGTACGCTCTGGCTTCAAATTTGCGTTGCCCATAATGGTCTCCAAATCTCCAAGTTCGACTTCGAATTCAGAGTTTGTAAAAATATAGGAGAAGCGTGGGACCTGAAAGAACCGACCATAGGAGACGTGAAGAACTCCTCGGGTAGAGATAGGGAACGCTAGACCCACTCGTGGACTGATCTGCATCGAGCGCTCTGCATCGACGAAACCAGTTGCCAAACGAATACCGTTCTCCGGGTTGGTTACCGCTTGAAGGTCTTCCGGTACGGGAGCATTAGGCTCCCACAAATCAAATCGCACACCCGCGTTCAACACAAGTTCGTCTATCTCTAGCTTGTCTTGAATGAACAAAACAAACTCCCAAGGCTCTCTCGTATACCGATCATTACCAGCCGTGTTATCTGCCGGGATTCGCTGAGTTGGATCTAAATATACCGGTCCATCAGAAATGGTGACCTGAGACATCTCTTCAACCTTATGTCTCTGCCACTCGACTCCGGCCTTCACTAAGTTGTTGCTGTTTACCTGCCGCTCAGCTTGAAGCTTGACCAAAAACGTTGAATTGGAAGCTTCAGCTCTTCCATTACTGGTACCCCCAAAAGCGAATCCATTTGTTGAAAACGGACTCCCCTGATAATTGGAATTCAACGGATCATCGAACAGGCGACTACGAACACGATTATCCTGATAAGAAATACCCAGACGAAAGTAGGAGCGCGAATCCGGGGTAAACGTAAATGAAAGCAGGTGGTTGATGCCGCGGTCCCTTATGGTAGGCAACCCTTCTGGAGCATACCGTCTGTAATCCTGATATGACTTACGCGTTTCGTCACTGAAAAAGGCGGCATAGCTAGCCGTGAGCATAGAGGAAAGGCGTAAAGAAAAGCGACCATGCCAAGATAGACGCTGCCTAGGATTCATCGATACAAGCGAGCGGTCTCCGGATAGCAGGGAATCTGGAATAGGAATACCGACCAGATTATCGATATCAGATGCCGTTTGCTGAGCCTCTTGAATGTAGGCTTGAATAGGTACCGTATCAGAGATCAAAGACCGCCGCTCTCCATTAAGCCAGCCGTTATTATCCGTAAAGCGGATGTTGGAGAAGAAGGAGCCTTCACGCAGAAACTTTATCGGCCCCTGAAGACTACCCTGAAGATTGTATTCGCCCATGGACGGAGAGTCTTCACCCACAAAGACATCCGAGCTTCGAGTCAGATAGGAGCCACCATAGAAACCCACATCACCTGAAAAACGATCCAAAGACCCCGTTTTCGTTACAATATTAATTACGCCCGACTGAGCCTGGCCATACTCGGCATTGAACACCCCACTGATGACCTGCAGCTCCTGAATCCAGTTATTCTCAATTTGAATCTTGGATCCACCACTGTACTGATTAGTGACAGGAATACCATCAACAAGGTAGGCCACCTCTCCAGATCGACCACCGCGCATGTGAAGTCCGCCTTGAGAATCATAGGTCACTCCGGACTGTAGTTGGAGCAGATCTGATACTTCCTGAACCGGCAAATTAGCAATAGCCTCAGAATCCACGTAGGATGCGGAAGTTGTTCGATCGACCTCAATAATCGGCCGAGTAGCCGTTACAAAAATTTCCTCTCCCTGAATAACCTCAACCGCGAGTTCAAAGTCGATCCGCGTAGTTCGATCGATGGAGACCTTGACCTCCCCTTTGCGTACTGTTCCAAACCCGACCATGGACGCTCTGACCGTATAGACGCCGGGAGCCACATTTATGATAGCATAGCTGCCATCAGGAGCCACGACTGCGCCTTGACTGGTTTCCTCAATATATACAGTTGCTCCGATAAGCGACTCGCCGGTTCCAGCTTCGACGACCTGGCCCGTTATTTTACCTGCGACCGCCTCACGGTCACCTGCGAGTGACGGACTGCTCCACATACCTTGACACATGCTGGCAATAACCAAGGCAAAGGTAATCTGGAAAATTCCGCGCATGACTTATTTAATCCGTGTGAAAAGGGTGGCCTCCGGTGGGGGTCAAGGAATTGATAACGATACACACAGAATCAATTGCAATCAAGAAGACAGTAAATTCAGTCATCAATTGATCGAATATGATTGTTGTGTATTTTTTATGGGTATTATACCCATCTAATTCAAGTCTTTATGATCATTTGAACACCGGCAGTCATGCAAAGCCCAGCAGAACGTCACAACCATATCCTCAACACGTTACGTCAACGAGGATTCGTGACTGTTCACGACCTTCAAAAGGAACTAAATGTGTCTGAGGCTACGGTTAGAAGAGACCTAAGAGACCTTGAAGGCCGGGATCTCCTTCATCGAACCCACGGTGGCGCTAACCCCCAAAGCCACCTTTTGTATGACCGCCCCATATCTGAAAAGGCTAAAAGGTATTCTGAAGAAAAAAGACGTATTGGGATAGCAGCCGCTGAGTTGATAGAAAAGAATGACTCCATTGTTCTTGCTTCGGGAACTACGGTCCTCGAAGTGTCACGACATATTTCCCCAAATGCGACTGCTATGGTCGTAACCGCCTGTGTTCATACTGCTCTGGATCTCGTGGACCGGCCCGGTATTGAGCTCATTCAATTAGGCGGTATGGTCCGTGCCACCTCAACATCTGTTGTTGGTGCGAGCGCAACGACCATGATGAGTACAATGTCTTGCCGGAAACTATTCTTGGGTGTGGATGGCTTGGACGTTCGACACGGCCTGACAACATCGAGCCCCCAGGAGGCAAACCTGAATCAATGCATGATTGCCGCAGCTCAAGAAGTTATCGTGGTGACTGACCACTCAAAATTAGGCGTCCGGGGATTCAGTAAAATTTGCGCAACCGACAGAATCGACAAAATTATCACCGACGATCAAGCACCTCAAGAAACGGTTCGGCTACTCGAGGACAACGGAATCGAAGTGATTTGTGTATAGCCGAAGTCGCACCTTCGGCTCTTCGGGCTTTTATGGCCATGGCGAATAGAACCCACTAAAAATAGCCCATTTGACGCTGCGGGTTATAGTAAACAGATGCGGGATAAATTCGAATACAAAATGCCCTGCCGCCGCGAAGGCAACAGGGCATTGTATGGTGGAGATGCTGGGAGTCGAACCCAGGTCCGAATAGTTGTCCAGTCAAACGTCTACGTGTGTAGTCGACTTACTGAATTCTCGAGCGTTTCCGTGGCCAGTCGTCTTGGGCCAGAACCGCTTAAAGGCTGATCGAGCTTTAGATACACTTATTCAGCCGGCATGGTGCATCCTATTCTATCAGGTTTGATGCCCAAATCAGCTGCCGATAGACGGGCAAGCTGGAGGACAGATAGCAAGGCTTAATGTCTTATAGACTTAAGCGGCCATCGCGAATGCGTAATCGTTTGCATTTGTCTTTTTCAGGCGAGATTTACGAGCATACCTGAAAGCTCGACACGCAGTCTGCTTTACAATCTACCCGTCGAAGCCGTGACATCCCCATACTTGGAAAGAACACCGGGACTCTAACAAGCAGCCTCCCGGAGGCGAGTGCAGCACGCATTGGAGCGTTCGTACACCTATGCATTTAGACCGTATCAGCCCCTTTTTGTTCCTGCCACGGCACGATATGATAATGGAGGATTAGCTCAGGTAGCTTCCCCGTATGCTATATTAGGCAACTCAAAGATGGGTTCGTTCTATTGGATTAGGTCGGGATTCAGATGGCTAGATGAGCGTATGTTATAGTATCTCCCTTTCTCACTTTCTATTGATCTGCTTTTCATGGACCACGATGCACGCGTACGAGATTTCGAAAGGCTGGTGGCCAACCGGTTCAATGTCTACAACAGCCTTTTCCTAAGCCTGCCGTTTCAGCAAGTGCGAAAGATTGGCGTGTTGATTCCACTCATGGAAGACTACTGCGTGAGAGGGCTCGAAGAGGGTAGTAATCCCATTGAGATTCTGGATGCTTTTTTTGCTCAGCACACTGATTTCAAAACAGAGTCCGATAAAATCGACTTCATGTTTCGGGTTATCCAATATGTAGAGCGACAGGTGGTGCTTTTTGATAGTGTTGAAGACGCGGCCTTTCCAGAGTTACTTAAGGACGACGACCAGCTTTCATTAAAGGAAACACTGCATTTGGGCCGCGAACGAGACCCATCAGCTACCCACTCGAAATCCGCGTCGAAGGACACGGCGAGTATGCTCCATGAGTTCTCCGCTCGAATTGTTTTCACTGCGCATCCGACCCAGTTTTATCCGCCCTCCGTTCTGAAGATCATCAGCATGCTGAGGGACTCCATCATTGATAGTGACATCACGGGAATCGATCAGTCTCTCAGGCAGTTGGGGCTTACTTCACTGATCGCCTCTCAGTCTCCAACCCCTATCGATGAGGCGCGCAACGTCCTTCACTTCTTGCGCAATGTCTATTATGATGCCGTAGGAGATCTTTACTCAGACATTAAGCGCAACGCACCCAAGGGATCGTTCGATAATCCGGATATTCTGAAGCTGGGCTTTTGGCCAGGCGGGGACAGGGATGGAAACCCATTCGTAACATCGGAAACCACCATCCAAGTGGCCGATGAGCTTCGCATGACTCTCATGAAGTGTTATTACGGAGAGATCAAGGCGTTGGAGCAAAAACTAACCTTCCGAGGCATTGAGAAGCAGGTTGGAGCACTTAGAGGACAGCTTTACGAGGCGATGTTTGACGTCGATGAAATCGTTGAATTCGATGACATGCTTTCCACATTGTATGATGTGCGACAACGACTTGTAGATGATTATAGCAGCCTCTATATCGAGGATCTAGATACATTTATCGATCGCACCCGCATCTTTAGAACCCACTTTGCGACCATTGACATCCGACAAAACCACTCGGTACATCGTCGGCTCGTTGAGCGCATTCTGGCAGATGCCGGAATTGAAATGAATACGCTCTCTGATTCAGATTTAGTTCAGGCCTTGCTGCGTACAGACATCGACATCCAAGAAGAGGATCTAAGCGATGAATTGCAACGCGATACGGTTCGCACGATCCGGGCCGTTCAACGCATTCAGGAACGCAATGGCGAAGAAGGATGCAACCGGTACGTCATAAGCCATGCCGAGGATACCTGGTCCGTACTCTTTGTGTTCGCCCTCTTCCGGTGGATTTGGAAGTCGGAGCACCTGCCCATTGACATCATTCCTTTGTTTGAATCAATGAACGGGATGACGAATGCCTCGAAGATTATGAACGACTTGTTCGCCATCGATGTGTACCGTGAACACATCCAAAAGCGGAAAAATCGACATACGCTCATGCTTGGATTCTCGGATGGGACCAAAGATGGTGGCTATTTCAGAGCCAACTGGACGATTCAAAAGACGAAAGAAGAGCTGACAGCCGCTTGTCTCTCTCATGGTGTCGATGCCATGTTCTTCGATGGTCGCGGTGGCCCACCGGCCAGAGGTGGCGGTAAAACGCATCGTTTTTACGCTGCGCAGGGCGCTGATATCGCTAACAACGCTATCGAACTAACGATTCAAGGCCAAATGATCTCAAGTATATACGGGACAAACGCCCTCTTCCGGCACAACTGTGAGCAGTTGATTGCGGCGGGTTTACACCGACATTTATTCGGGGAAGAGCAGCGCATTGCGCCAGAACACCGACGCATCATGGATGACATCGCAAGCAGGAGTTTTGCCGCCTACGATGCGCTCAAAAAGCACCCTTCATTCGTTTCATATCTCGAGAAAAAGAGTACGCTCCGATTTTACAAATTAGCCAAAGTTGGAAGCCGCCCTGCTTCGCGTAGCGTGGGTGGCGAACTGTCTCTAAATGATCTTAGGGCCATTCCCTTTGTAGGATCGTGGAGCCAGCTCAAACAGAATGTGCCAGGGTACTACGGTATTGGTGCTGCCTTTGAAGCGCTGGCAGAAGAAGGACATCTGGAGGATTTAAAAACGCTATTCCGACAGGTGCCTTTCTTCCGAACGTTAATGCTAAACAGCATGATGGCACTCTCCAAGTGTAGCTTTGAGCTTACAGCCTACATGGCAGAAGACCCCGAATTCGGCGATTTCTGGGAGCTGCTGCATGCTGAATATGAGCGGTCACTACGCATGCTCCTCGAGGTTTCGGGCAGTGAAAGACTCATGCAATCCGAACCCGTCTCGGCCGAATCGATCCGAATCCGAGAGGACTTAGTTGTTCCACTGTTGGTCATCCAGCAGTATGCGCTTATGAAAGTGGAGGAGGACGTTGCCAAGCGAACGGTTTACGAAAAGATTGTAACCCGCTCTCTTTATGGCAACATTAATGCCAGCCGAAACTCAGCCTAAGAGCATGGTGGGGTACGAGCGCAATGTGCCTTAAACGAATCGACCACCTATCTTCTCTACCTAAAGCTAACCGATGCTATTGCCAT
>DKOG01000258.1 GCA_002469915.1 Bacteroidetes bacterium UBA7368 | reverse complement strand
CGATGGTAGGAATCTTCTTAACCGGGTGCTTATCCACAGGGATACCACGACCGTTGTCCATAACGGTCATTGATCGTCCATCACGATGTAGGATCACATCAATCTGAGTCGCAAACCCATTCGTAGCCTCATCCACTGAATTATCTACCACTTCCCAAAGCAAGTGATGTAGACCCGGTTTTCCCGTTCCGCCAATGTACATGCCAGGCCGCTTACGGACGGGTTCAAGACCCTCCAGCACCTGAATGTTTTCACCTGTGTACTTATCAGAACTCACGATAATCGATTGGGATAAAGGTGGATAGTAATATACCTATCAGGAAGAGGATCCATTACTGATCTCAACTGGAGGGTAAATAACACTCTTTATTGAGCCACGCTGAATAATAAGTCGTCCTTTGTTGCCTCTATTGGCGACGGGGAATTTTGTAGGACGAATAGTTTCGGACCGGCCTCTAGTCGTCTCAACTTCAAGACCCTGGCGGGCAGCAGCTGAGAGAGCAAACCCGAGAACCTTATCGCCAGCATTCAAGCGTATAGCAATTACGCCCTTGGCGGCGTTTTTCATAATGGGTATTTGACCCACCGGGAAAATGAGGCAGCTTCCCTCCTTCGTCGCCAAACACAGATTCTCGCCACCCGATGCAGGCTCTACGCGAAGAACCGACTGCCCACTCGCTGTTTTCATGAACATACGCCCACTGACAGTAGATGGATCACTATAGTTGCCCAACTCCATACGCAAGGACTGGCCATCCGATGTAACGCCAACTGCAAAAGGGCCTTCAATGATTTCTTTGCCATCTGCACCGAAAAGCTGCGGCTCTGCTTCTCCCTGTACTACAGGTTTGGGAAGTGCTCGCTTATCCATGCTAATCACACCGACAATGCGTTCTCGGTCAGAGAAGTCAAACATCTTCTGGATCGGATTACCGTGCCCCGTGGTGCTTAGCAGCGCTTCACCCCGACAGGTATAGGCTTTTCCAAAATTGCTGAAAAAGATGACCGTTTGGCGTGTCGAGCCTGGTAAAATCCATCCGACCGCATCTCCATCTCGGACTCGAATGCTCGCAGCATCTCCGTATGAGCGTTGTCTTTTTACCCATCCATCGTTTGTTACGATAATGTAGACATCTTCGTTTACGATGAAATCCTCTGCTGAGAACTCAATAGACTCATCGGGACCTGACACAGTGGTCCTTCGGTCTTCGGCATACTTTGCTCGAATCTCTTTCAATTCAGTTCTGATGAGCTTCCAACGAGCCTGATCATCTCCCAGCAGTTTCCGAAGTTCGGAGGCCATGGCTTCCTTCTGCTCAAGTTCTTCTCGTATGGAATCAATTTCCATGCGAGATAACTTGTAGAGTTTGATTTCGAGAATGGCTTCAGCTTGAATATCGTCAATGCCAAAACGGTGCATTAATCGAGATGCGGCATCAGACTTGTTTTCTGAGGCCCGAATTAATCGAATAGCCTCGTCTAGGTCGTCAAATATATTCTCAAAACCCTTGAGAATGTGAATCCGTTTTTCAAGCTGCTTGAGCTCAAACTCCAAACGGCGCACAACGACCAGCATGCGAAAGTCCAGAAAATGTCGCAGTACGGTAGCCAAATCCACCCGTGATGGACTTCCTACTTCTGGATTGTCAGTCGGAAGCAAGCAGGTGAGATTGACATGAAAGCGAGTTTGAAGTGCAGTATGCTTCATCAAATACGCCATCACCAGATCAGTGCTGGCTCCGCGTTTAGCCTCAAGTACGATGCGGACTTCATCTGTGGATTCGTCGCGTACGTCTACCAGTTGCGGAATCTTACCCTTAATGATGTGATCTGCAATTTGCTCAATGAGCGTACTTTTCGTTACGCCGTAGGGAATACTGGTTACAACAACCGTGTTTTTACCCTCGTTGGCAAATTCACCGCGTACCTCAATGGCCCCTTCTCCCTTGGAATAGACTTCAATAATCGATTCCTGAGTGTTTAGGATGCGTCCTCCAGTTGGGAAGTCAGGCCCCTGGATAAAGTTCTCAACGAGTGTCTGATTACGTGCATTCGGTGAACTGATCATATAGATCGATGCATCGATCAGCTCGGTAATATTGTGAGGCGGAATATTTGTCGCCATTCCGACGGCAATTCCCGATGCACCATTTAAAAGCAAGTTTGGAACGCGAGCCGGTACCACTACAGGTTCGAACAGTGTACCATCAAAATTAGGCCGAAAAGGCACGGTTTCTTTTCTAATCTCAGCCAACAATTCCATGGCCAAAGGACGCAAACGGGCTTCGGTATAGCGCATGGCGGCCGGCGAGTCCCCGTCAAGCGAACCAAAGTTTCCTTGTCCATCTACCAACGGTGCTCTGAGAGAGAAGGTTTGTGCCATTCGAACCATGGCATCATAGATGGCTGTGTCACCATGAGGGTGATACTTACCCATGACCTCGCCTACAACGGCTGCGCTTTTCTTGAACCGAGCATCAGGGTACAGGTGCAAATTATTGTGCATCGCGTACAAAATACGACGCTGTACAGGCTTCAATCCGTCTCTAATGTCGGGCAGCGCACGGCTGGTAATAACGGATAACGCGTAGTTCAGGTAGCGAGAACGCGTTGTTTCGTGCAAGGGAATGACATCTACGATTGGCATAAACTTCGATCAATAACGGTCTTAGAGGTGCGTACCTCAATGTACGAAACCTGAAAATGAATGGAAGCGAAAATCTATTTATCCTGAAAAAGTATCTGCACGAAACCTGTTCGGTTTCAGGATTCAGGCCGGATCTAATAAGCGATTGTAAAATAATCGCCTCGAACTTCTCTATTCTGGACCAAAACACGCGCTCTGGTAAGCGTCACCAAGAGTTTTCCCGCTTCATCACGCTCCATGTCGGCAATCTGAGCGAAGCCCTGCACAGATATTTTTCCATATTGTTCTAAATACCGCATTAGAAGGAGCTCCTTTTCACCAAACTCGAAGTGAACACCGTCCGGATCATACTCCGTTTGCATAAGGGCAACGGATTCAGGAGACGCTTCGACTGAGGAATCCTCAATACGCACCAAGGCGGGGCCACTTCCGTCCTCATCGTTTTGGACGATAAAATGAGGCTTGCGTTTACTCTTTGGAACGGTAACTAAAATGACATCACGCTTATTGGTGACCGGAATGCGTTCCGATCTCCACTTAATTGCGGGACGACAATACAACCCCACCGCTTCTTGAATAGCAAACTCCTCTTCGAAAGAATCTTTTACGCCTATGATACCGCCTTCATCATCCACTCCGATGAATACGCGGCCACCATTTGTGTTAGCAAATGCGATGACCTCACGGGCTAAGCGATCTGGAGACGGTACTCTGGTCTTAAACTCAGTGTACAGCCCTTCTCCTTTAGCTACTATTCGTCTGGCTTCTTCTAGTGTCATAGATCACTTAATCATCCGTATCAATCGGAGTCCAAGCTTCTTGTTTAGCGGTGCGCATCATTAAGGTTGAAACAGCCTCTCTTGGAGGCTCATTTTCGAACAAAATGCGATATACCGCCTCGGTTATGGGCATTTCAACTTCATACTTCTTCGCTAACTCAACGACAGATGCCGTGGTTCGTACTCCTTCAGCTACCATGGTCATTTCGGATTGTACCCGCTCAAGTGATTTACCCTTACCAAGCTCATAACCAAGATTTCTATTTCTGCTCAGCGTACTCATGCACGTGACTACCATGTCTCCAATACCAGCCAGTCCTGCAAACGTGCTTGGGTCTGCTCCCATCGCGACGCCCAGGCGCTTTATCTCAGCTAGTCCTCTGGTCAGAATAGCAGCCTTTGCATTATCCCCAAAACCGACTCCATCACTAATACCGGCGGCAATAGCCAGGACATTTTTAACGGATCCTGCTATCTCTACTCCCCGCATATCATGATTTACGTATACCCTCAAATGACAGGTCATAAACGTACGCTGCACACGCTTGGCAGTCTCACGGCTAGTAGATGCAGCTACAACCGTTGTGGGACACTCAGAAGCTACCTCTTCTGCGTGGCTTGGGCCGTAAAGAACAGCGATTCGATCCCGCGGTAAGTCAGAAAACGCATCATGCAAGACACAGGATGTAGTAAGCAACGTGCCATTCTCGATACCCTTGGCCACTGAGACAACAACTACATCTGGAGTAAGATAGCTGTCTAAATCCTTGGCTACCTGTCTTACAGTCTGAGAAGGCGTTGCAATGAGCCAGATTGTTGCGCCATGAATGGCTTCTGCCAAGTCATGAGTAACGTGAACAGAGTCCGGGATAATGGCATCTGGAAGATACGTCGGGTTGTGTCGCTCTTCCGACATTAACCGTGCAGCATCTTCCCTTCTTGCCCATAAAGAGACGTGATGCCCCCCTTTTGCTAGACTTATAGCCAGTGCCGTGCCCCAGCTACCAGCTCCAATTACAGCGACGTTTTCAGATTCCACGACTGAGTCACACCTACCTGAACTAAATGAAAGAATACAAAGTCATCAAGGCTAACGAAGCGAATTAGACCTCTCCCCTGCCCTTCATACCACGGGCCATTCTAAAACTAAGGATTCGACTTTCACTTCCGTTGAGTAACCTTTGAATATTTGTTCGGTGCGCGAGGAATATGCTCACCGCTAACAAAAGGCTAAAGACAAAAATACTTGCATCAAGTGCATCTACGTCCATTACGTATTTTCGGAAGGCAATGGCCGTCGGGTATGTTGCAGTGGCAGCTAACGAAGCGAGAGAAACATACCGAGATGCGAAAAGCACCAAAACGAACACACCTAATGTAACGAGCATGGTCATTGGAGTGATAGCCAGTAAAACGCCCGCTGTTGTATTGACTCCTTTCCCTCCTCTGAAACCGGCCAGAACAGGATACATATGTCCAAATACAGCAGTGACACCTGCAATTAACATGATTACTGACTCTGCTTCCCAAAATCCAAATCCGTTAGGAAGTGGGTCAATCCGAATCTGAGAAATGAGGCCGGCTGCTAGCATTCCTTTTCCCAGGTCGACAATAGTAGAAACCACGCCTGCTTTCCAGCCGAGTACTCTAAATGCGTTAGTAGCGCCTGCATTGCCGCTACCGTGATCCCTAAGATCAGTCCTATGCATCGCTTTTCCGACCCAAACGCTAGCAGGGATAGATCCAGCTAGGTAACTGAGGACAAGAATGGTGATCACTGATAACATTGGAAAAGCGCTTTTTTGACTTCTGACGTTTTAAAACGGCGAAAACCGCTAAACAAGATAAGCACACTGAAATAGAAGCCTATTCGATCGGACATTTTTAGCCAGTAATCACTCGTCCAATCTGAATGGGACGGTCATTTGCGCAGCTAGAAAACACAGATGCTACGTCTGACGCTGGTACGACGGCAATAAGCCCAATTCCTAGGTTGAACGCTTGCCGCATATCTTCTTCT
>DKOG01000028.1 GCA_002469915.1 Bacteroidetes bacterium UBA7368 | reverse complement strand
AGGTGAATAGTTAACATTTCCGTGCTAAATCGAAGTTTTTGCAGTGTTTTCAGTCGGTAGGTCCACCAGATTCCCCTTCCCGGTGCAAGAAAAACAATCACTACGAAGAAGAGTCCACTCATTGAAGCCATAGATCCAGCGATAGACGCGTCCAGCACCCGGGCCATCCAGTATCCCGAGATGGCAGAAAGGATGCCAATAATAACCGAGAGCCAGATCATGTTTTTTAGTTTGTCCGTCAGCATATACGCAGATGCCGGAGGGGCCACCATGAGCGCGACCACTAGAATAGATCCGACGGCATCGAAGGCTCCAACCGCCGTCACAGATACAATGCCCATTAATATATAATGTAACAGGGCGGGTGCGAAGCCGAGGGCGCCAGCCAAAGCCCGATCGAATGTGGTCAGTTTTAGCTCTTTAAAGAAGACCAGGATAAAGATCAGATTCAACAGAAGTACGCACAGCATGATGATCAAAGACCGGGGTCCAATATCGATACCTCCAATGACCATTCTGTCGAATGGTGCAAAGGCCAATTCACCCAACAGAACAGCATCGATATCTAAATGCACATCACCAGCATATCGCGCGATTAGAATCACGCCCACGCTAAACAAGGCTGGAAACACAATTCCAATGGCAGCATCTTCTTTTAAAAGTCCCGTTTTCCGGAGCACTTCAACCAAAGCCACAGTAAGAACTCCCGCCATTGCAGCACCCAATATGAGCCATGGTGAACTCAAGGTCCCCGTGAAAAAGAAGGCCACTACAATTCCGGGCAAGATGGCGTGACTAATCGCATCGCTCATCATAGACATGCGCTGTAAGACCAAGAACGTGCCGGGAAGTGCACACGCCACGGCTACAACAACCGCGATCACTTGGATTTCAAGGGAAGGACTCATTCCTCTCCCCCGAACTGACGTTGAATGATGAGTTCGGCGCGGCGCACGCCTTCAGGCGTCAGAGACCACATCTTGGCATCCAGTTGGGTAGCCAATCCAAGATCTTTCAGAAGTCCAAGCGTGCGCCGCGCCGGTCCTGACATAGAAGACATGACATCGAGAACACGGGCCGAATGAGGGTACTCAGCCGATAAATGCTGTGCAGCCAATGTGTACATATCTACTAGCACCGCCTCGACTCGAAGCTGTTTGCCTGACTTCCACTCCCGGTACTTTCTAAATACAATACCCCGATTGGGAGCAAAGAGCAGGGAGAAGACTACGATGGAGCTCACAATGAGCACAATAGTGGGGCCCGTTGGTAGTCCCGGTATAGAACTACTAATTAGCGCCCCTCCCACTCCAGAAACCGCACCTATACATCCAGATAGCATAATCATACGACCAAGGCGATCCGTCCATTGCCTAGCGGCGGCTCCTGGCGCAATGATCATTGCACTCATGAGCACTACTCCTACCGTTTGGAGTCCGATTACAATTGCGATGACGAACAAGCCAGTCAATAGGTGATCCAGCGCGCGAACGGGAAATCCGAGCGTCTGGAAAAAGTCCGGATCGAAGGAAAGTACTTTAAACTCCTTCCAAAACAGACCCATCAGAAAAATGACGAGGGCTCCTATTCCTAGAATGACAAAGACATCTCGCTCAACCAAGGCGGCCGCCTGTCCAAACAGAAATGATTCTAAGCCAGCCTGATTGGCGTCTGGATTGCGTTGGATATAGGTCAAGAGCACTAGGCCAAAACCGAAAAAGACGGATAGCATGATGCCAAGCGCGCTGTCGTATTTGATACGAGTCCGGTTGGTGACGGACGAAATCAGAGCCGCTCCCAGCCAACCGGCCAGCGCTGCACCCGTCATGAGCACAAGAGGTGCTTTGCTACCTGTTATCAAAAAGGCGAGTGCAATCCCTGGGAGTGCAGCGTGCGAAATTGCATCTCCGAGCAGGCTCTGCCTCCGAAGCAATGCAAAACCGCCAAGGGATCCTGCCGTGATTCCCAACAAGGCAGCCCCCATGGCCACTGTACGGAGGGTGTAATCAGAGAAAAGATCTGAAAACAGTTCTATCATTTCTTGCCTGAGACGAGTGCAGATACGAAGGCCACTCGACCTCCATATGTCGCTCTGAGATTCTCTTCGGTGAATTGCTCACCGACAGGTCCCGACGCGATTCTTCGCACGTTCAACAACATGACCTCATCAAAGTATTCCGGAACAGTCTGAAGGTCATGATGCACCACGCATACTGTTTTGCCCCGTTTTCTCAAGTCTCGGAGTAAATCTACGATGGCCCGCTCGGTCGTGGCATCTACGCCCTGAAAAGGCTCATCCATAAAATATACGCGAGCATCCTGCACCAAGGCCCGAGCCAAAAAAACCCGTTGCTGTTGTCCTCCTGACAATTGCGATATCTGTCGATCAGCAAAATCCTCCATTCCTACCTGAGCTAACGCCTTTAACGCAGCGACTTTCTCTTTCTTGGCTGGTTGCTTAAACCAACCCAATTTGCCGTAGAGACCCATCGTCACGACATCTAATACGTTAGTTGGGAAGTCCCAATCCACACTACCTCGCTGTGGGACGTAGGCTACATTCACACGCTGATCGGCATACGGCTTTCCGTGTATTAGCACGGATCCGGCGGCGGGCTTTACCAGTCCGAGCGTGGACTTAATTAGGGTGGTCTTCCCCGCCCCGTTCGGGCCCACAATCGCTAAAAGGACGCCCGGCGGTACTTGCAGGTCAATGTCCCACAAAACAGGCTTTTCACGATACGCGACCGTCAGATCTCGAATATCTATGGCATATTCCATCAGTTTACCTGCGTAAGTCCTTGAACGATGGTTCGCACATTAGAGCGAACCATTCCGACATACGTTCCCGCATCAGAATCCGGTGACCCCAATGCATCTCCAAACAACGTACCTCCAATCCGAACTTCAAATCCACGTGACCTGACGGCCGCTAAAACCGCTTCTATTCCTCTGGGGGAAATGGAGGATTCCAAAAACATGGCTGGTATTTGCCGCTCAGATACGAAAGCTGCCAGTTCTTGCACGTCTGACGTTCCAGCTTCAGTTGCCGTGGAAATGCCCTGTAGACCACGCACGTCCAGATCATAGGCTCTGCCAAAATATCCAAACGCATCGTGCGAGGTCACAAGCGCTGCGTATGCCCTTGGGATGCGAGCTAGTTCAGTTCGCGCCCAAGCATCTAAAGAATCCAATTCGGCCATATACCGATCCGCATTGCTGGAAAAATAGGACTCGACTTCTGGACGCTGTCGCTTCAGTTCTTCAGTCACGGTTCGCGCCACGTCCTTCCAGAGGCGGACATCAAACCACACATGTGGGTCATAATTGCCTACAAATAATTCCGATTCAAGCAGGCGATCTACTGGGATAAACTCCGTCACTCCAACTACCGACATCCCTCGACTTCCCATTTGCTCGAAGATATCTACCATCTTCCCTTCGAGATGAAGTCCATTGAAGAAGACTACGTCTGCGTTAGTCATGCGGGAGACATCGCCTTCGGATGCCTTATACAAATGCGGATCCACTCCTGGACCCATCAGGCCTTCTACGCGAACATGCTCGCCTCCGATCTCACGCACAAGATCCGCAATCATGCTAGTGGTGGTCACGACGGACAGCCGGGGGTCATCCGCGTTTTCGGGAGCGGAGCACCCTAAAGCAAGGATGAAGACGAGAAAAAGTACAAAAAATGGGCGCATAAAAATTGGGGGTCTAGTTGAACTGAACCCCCAATATACACTTAACTTCACAATTTAGCCTTGGCTAAATTTACTTAGTCAACCCATTCGGCAATGAAAACGTTAGTATCTCGCGATTCAATGCCTTCTAGGTTCCTATTACTGGCAAATACCAAGCGTTTTCCATCGTTAGAAAACATCGGGAAACCATCAAAGGTGCCTGAATGCGTAACCTGCTCGATACCGGTCCCATCCAAGTTGATCATAAAGATATCGAAGATGCGACCGCGGCCATTATCTTGGTGGTGATTCGTTGTAAAGAGAACTTTTTCACCTGAAGGATGGAAGAATGGGGCCCAGTTCGCTCCAGGCAGGTCTGTAATCTGGCGCACATTAGATCCATCAATATCTGCTACAAAAATATTTAGAGCAGATGGCTCCACAACGTCATTTGAGAGAAGGCCTTTATACACTTCTGCCGCTTCGCCTTCTGGACGACTAGCGCGCCAAACGATCTGCTGGGAGTTTGGAGAGAAAAACGCCCCTCCATCATATCCTAACGTGTTCGTTAGCTGTAGCAAATCACCGGTTTCAACTTCGTATCTCCACAGTTCTAGATCCCCGGAGCGCGTTGAAGTGAAAATGATCCATTTTCCATCTGGGGATACGGTGGCTTCCGTATCGTATCCATCTCCCCCAATCAATACCTCTGGGTTCGATCCGTCCGCTTCCGCAACGTAGATGTCGTAACTAGGATAAATAGGCCACACGTAGCGTCCTTGCTCATAGGCCATCGGTGCAGGACACTCTTTCCCAAACTCGTGGGTAGACCCATAAATAATGCGTCCGTCCGGTAGGAAATAAGAACAGGTCGTGCGCCCTTCTCCCGTAGATACTTCTTCGTAACCGTCCGGCCCATCTGGATCCATGATGTAAATCTGATCACAGCCTTGGTCGTTAATCTCTGACCAATCGCTCTGAAAAATCAGTTTCTCGTCATCAAAGCTCCAATAAGCTTCTGCGTTGTTGCCACCGAAGGTAAGCTGACGAATGTTCTTTAGATGACCTTCGTTCTCGAAGCGCAATACGTCTTGAGAAGCGTCATACACTTCTGCGGTTTCATCCGTGGTTCCGGTCCCACAACCGGTTAGGAGCGCAATCGGCAAAAATGCCGTGAATGCGAATCCAACAAATCGACGGAGAGTACTCATAATGGTTATTCTAGGTTAGTTGATCAACAGCATCGTTTTGTGCTGCCATCTGCAATCATGTATAGATTTTAATCGATAATCTGAGCAAATCTACGCTTATTATGGGATTTGAGCTTCAAAGCTTTGAAGAAGATGTACTCCAAGCGAGTCATACAAAGCCGGTCTTGGTCGATTTTTGGGCGCCCTGGTGTGGGCCCTGCCG
>DKOG01000282.1 GCA_002469915.1 Bacteroidetes bacterium UBA7368 | reverse complement strand
GACGCAAGGTTGGTGCGTCAACGCGTCCATCGAACGAGCTCCAATCTGCTTCTCTGACCACCCAATCTTGAATCAGCCCTTTCTTATGCCAAGACTCGACCCAAAGCCGCAGTCGCGGATCTTTGAATGATAGAACAGGGGCTCCTAAATCCACGTGATGACCGGAGACCTCAATGGAAGCCAATCGTCCTCCCGGTTTTCGACCTCTATCAAACACCGTCACGGCGCACCCATTGTCCTGCAATGTTCTCGCCGCGGCCAAACCAGCTACTCCTGCTCCAATTATGGCCACCTTTAGAGACTGCATGCGTGGAAATCTCTCTAGCTGACGCGCATACCGAGACATATCAATGCGAGATTGGTGCCTTGCGGAGGAGCGCGGTCTCACCAATCCCAAAATCGGCTTTTCTGGAGGAAATGGGCGATCCAAAAGACCCAGACACCACAAAATGCCCGCGTAGGAATTCGGATCAGACCCATCAAGCGAATACCGATTGTTAAGGTCCAATAGAATATCTAGGGATTCCTGCGGAGAGGCCGTCCAGTTGAGGACAGCTTTACCCCATGTCATCCGGACATTATTGTGAAGCTCGCCATGGATACGCAGAGACTGCTGTGCCAGATTCCATAGCGCATCCCCTGTGCGACCGGATGCAAAGTCCTCCCAATCGTACACCTTCTCTCGTTCATCCTGCAAATGACGCTCAAACGAATCATGAACCCATTGCGGTAAAATGCTAACCTCTTCGACATTGTTATTGTGGAAGCAGAGATTAAACGCCAATTCTCTCCAAATCAGTAGTTCATCCAGAAACTTGTGCGCTCCAGACGAGGCTTCTCTAACCGCATCTCGCGCAACGGTAAAGGGCGAAACATGTCCGTGATGCAGATAGGCACTAAGCCGACTTACTCCTGATGGAAGGCTCAAGGTTGGGTCATTTCTGGTCTTATCATACCGGCTTATACCTTTTTCCAGAAATGCACTCCAACGTGCATGTCCCGCCATCATGCCTCCCGGGGTGTGATGAATGGGTCCTATAGAATGATCTATATCGCATGAAGCACACAGGTCCGCAATAGAAACTGTCTCCCAATCAAGCACATCCCAAGACAATTCCTCACTGAAATACTTAGGGGTCGATGCCGCCTCTGGCCAATTACGCGCGGCCCGCTCCCAGGCATTCGACCCAATCTTGTTTCTGAAATGATAGGCCCGAGAATACCACTTCCCGATACTCTGCATGGGAATGATGCAGTGGCTATCCACTGCCCACACTGGAGGGGTTATCTGATCGGCTAATCGCTTTATCCACCTAGGAAACGGCGGAGCTGGATAATCTTCTGTAATCACGACCGCGGCTTGCTGCCCCAAAGAATACAGAGGACTACCTGCAGATGAATCAGCATCAAGATGGAATGCATACCGGATTCCTCTCTTTTCAAACTGAGCCGCAACATCGCGCGCCCCCTCTAAAATGAAGGTGAAATGACGGTCAGAATTGAATCGATGTGCTCCCGATAGACCCTGATACACTAAAAGCGGAATATCCAGCGTCGAAGCCATATGAATGGCAGTATCTAAAGCGGGGTTCTCATAATCTCTAACCGCATGATGCATCCAGTAGAGCACATAAGTACCCTCCTCTTGCAAAGGATGCTCCGAAAGCAGTCTCACGCGCTCTTTTAGGTGTTGAGGTAGGCTGTTCAAGGTCACATAAGGGTTAGATGGGCGTTTCAAACAACTAGGACTACCGGCTCGCGCCGAACTATCGGGGACGGAGCGTGCTCAGTCCGCCATCGATACCAATATTTTGACCTGTTACCCAACTACTTCGCGAACGATCTAGCAGCCAATCGATAGCGTCCGCAACGTCGTTGGGCGTACCTAGTCTACCTAGTGCATGCATACCCTCAGAATGTTTTTTAGACGCTTCGTTACCTGTGATTCGCGCCGTTAGGGGCGTATCAACGAGGCCCGGCGCTACGCAGTTTACTCTGATCTGGCGCTGGGCGTAGGAAGCAGCTGCAGATTGAACTAAACCTAGCACACCAGCTTTTGCGGAGGCAATTGCTTCATGGTTTACTAACCCTGTTTTGGCCACTGCTGAAGAACACAAAACAATAGAACCGCCGGTCTTGAACATGCTTCGAGTTGCGTACTTGACTACGTAAAAGGCGGAATACAAGTTTAACTTGAGCGTCTGATCAAATTCGTCCACAGACGTCAAGTGAGCAGGCTTCAACAAAATGGAGCCCACGCAATGCGCAATACCATCAATCCGTCCAAATTTTTCTATAGTAAACTTGATCAAGCCCTCTACTTGAGCGGAATCCGTAGCGTCCATCGGGTAGACGACGCCTCCAGTTTCGCGAGATACCTCATTGAGCCTGTCTTCAGATCGTGCGGCCAAAACGAGTCGTCCCCCTCTGGCAGAAAGATTGCGAGCGACTTGCGAGCCAATGCCTCCACTGGCTCCTAGAACAACGTAAACGGGTGATGAGTTGGTTTCCATGATGACGAATTCGAAATTTTAAGGGATCAAAAGTGATCAATACGTGCGTGACGAGTCTCGATACCGAGATGATCAGCACACAAATGGGCAAGGATGGTGTGGAGGTTCTGCCGGGTGTAGCCAGGCGCTCTTCTGCTGATTAAAAGCAGAAGCCGAAAGGACACATCCTAGCGCAGCAACCATATGGTCTGAGACCGGACGCCCTTCGAGCGCCTCGGGAATTCCGCAAAGCCCTTGCTGAGACAACCAGTTCAGCGCCTCCGAGATGGAAGAAGGTGTTTTCTTTATTGTGCGAATGATTTCAAGGTCACCACCATAAAGAACCATGGCTCCAATAGGATGAACCTCCAAAATTTCAGCGTGAGGGCACCGCGATGAAACGAGTCGCGCTACTGCAATCCCACGCAAGGTCAAATAGGCCATTCGGGTCATTGTTGGAGTCATAACAGAGCCCGCATGCAGCCCCTTGTCCATTAGATACTCGCGGAGGCTTTTGTCTCGAACGCGATCTCCGCCTCCGTCCTGATAAGAGAGCGGGGCATCGATTCCGACCACAACACTGGAATGTGTACTTATTTCGGTAAACACATCGGTCAAAGCGCCATCAGACATATTTTGCCCAAGGGAATCGACAACGAGACTTCCCTCCGCGCTCATCCGAGCAACGCAGCAAGCGGTGTCGTTCCAATTCGCAGGACCTGCCAAATCGAGCCCAACAAAACAGATGTCGTTTGGAGCGTAAGCCATCAATCTTGCCCTTCTAGCCAAGCGTGGAAAGGGACGATCGCATCAAAAAAAGAAAGGTCTTCAAAGGCTAAACCTTCCTGATTAAATTCTGTGTAGTGAGCCATTATGGCCCCACCAATGGCTAACCGGTAAGGGGCGTGATCCTCGTACATCCGATTCATGAGCGTGACAATATTTTGAACGTCGCCCCAACCGGACACCGGGGTGATAGACACACATACCAATCCTGCTTCATGCTTGCGTTGCTGATCGGCGAATTCCTCAGTCGGTACGTTAAGGCCGAGATAAACCGTTCTCCACCCCGCATTTTCCAAAATCAAACGCACCATCAGGGCTCCCAATTCATGAACCTCACCCCGAGCACATCCCACGACTGCCGTTTTGCTTTCCGTGCTTAGCCGTGTCTCTCGACTATTCAAGCTCAGTCCGATTAGGACCTCCCTCATAGACTGCGTCACATAATGCTCGTCTCCAATAGACATGTCTCCTTTCACGTACAACGACCCAAAATGCCTCATTACCGGACTGAGCAACCCATCCATGACCGCGGCTAACGAATGTTTTTCCTCTAATAGGAGACTGATCAAAGCAATAATTCGGGTCGTTTCGCTTTTTTCTAGCCACTTCTGCGTTGAAATGACCAATTGGTCATAAGACGATCGGCCGTCCAGCATGTCAAGGCCTTTCCATACTTCGGGAGCGTCTGGCCCAAATGGGGACAGAACACAAGGGGAGTTACGCTCTTTGGCGAAGGCCATCAGATGCTCGACCTGAATTTTTCGGTGCCCTCCTGAGGTTGCGGAGCACGGAAGCTCTCCTCCATTGCACCAGCGTTTGACGGATGACTCGTGCACCCGGAGGAGCGATGCTGCCTGTTTGGTGGAAAGAAAAACGTTTAAATCGCTCATTTCAATAACTCTGATCGGTTTGAACCAAACAAGAAAGGATAGTCTTGTTTTTTAACGTTCGAATGAATATAATTGGTCGTTATCACAACGTCAAGTCGGCCTACTACACCATTAAATCGTTTATTTGAACCTCGATGAACGTTTCAACATCCCAGCTACCCACTATTCTAATCACCCGGAAAGTCCATTTCAATGCGGCTCATCGGTTGCACAATCCGGCTATGTCGGACGCATGGAATCGCGAGACCTTCGGCAAATGCAATAATCCAAACTGGCACGGTCACAACTATGTATTAGAGGTCGTTCTGAAAGGAAGGCCGGATCCGGCCACCGGGTATGTGTATGACTTAGGCCGCTTGAAGAGCATCCTGAAGAGTCGAATTCTGGATCGGGTCGACCACAAAAACCTGAACTTAGATGTGCCCTTCATGTCGGCTATTATTCCTACCACGGAAAATTTCGCGGTAGCCATATGGAATGAACTACACTCCTCCCTCCCCTCGGGTCTGCTTCATTGTGTCCGGCTGTTCGAGACGGAACGAAACTGGGTCGAATTTTTCGGCCCTCAACCTCAAACAACATGAAAACTGCTATCGCTCTCGGACTCTTACTAGCCATATGGACCGGATGGGGATCCTTTTCGATTCTATCCACGCCGCGCCCCTCATTTGACGTACTCCAACAACTGGAATCCAGTGTGGAGCTCAGGGCATATGGTCAGCAAACATGGATTTCAGCACCGAAGGACAGTGACAATAATTCCTTTAGGGTGCTCGCATCCTACATTTTTGGTGGCAACGAGACGGGAGAAGCCATTTCAATGACTGCCCCTGTGATCAATCATGAAAGAATGTCGTTCATTTTGCCGGAGGGTATGACCGAGGATTCCACTCCTGCTCCAACGGGACAGGTCATCGATTTTAGATCCGTCCCACCACGAACGCTCGCAGTTCTCAAGTTTGGATGGTTTTCGGGAACTGAACGAGTCGATAGCATGATTGAACAGTTGGAAACGGTCTTGAATGAAAACGAGATCCCTTATACAGGCAAGGCTATTCTCATGCGCTACAATGATCCAATGACTCCACCCTTCATGCGCCGTAACGAGGTAGCATTTGAACTTCTAGGAGTCCCAGCAACTCAAGAGTAGTTCCTCTCCACATCCAGTTTCTCACCCCAAATGCAAGGCACCATGTGCCTTGCATTTTCTTTTTTAAGGATCTCCAGGAAGGCGGAGCATCTCCTGTAACTCGAAAAATCATCAAGGCAGTACAGAAAGAGATATCGACATATTGTCACAGATTTAAGCACTTTATTGGGGTATCAGGCTCGGTCAATAACAGATAATACATTTGTGTTAGGGAAATCTAAGTCACTTAAAAAGTGAGGGAACGCAACCTTAAGAGTCTTTCCTCCCTATAGGGTTCATCTTGTGTCGCTATTGCGGCCATGCAGAAGATCACCCCATTCCGGACTTCGCTCAGTTGGAATTCAATGAGCCGCTGGCCGACTGGTTTTCCGAATTACGCTCCAACCTTTACATGTTTAAAAATAACTTGCTACTGGTCCTGAGAGGCCTTAAAAAAGACCCCGGCTTTTCAACCATCAATTTGGTCGGGCTCGCGATTGGCCTGGGCTCCTGCTAGCTGATTATGCTGTTCATCACCCATGAACTCAGCTATGAAAAAGGGTATGACAAAGCCGACAATATTTATCGCGTCATCATGGACGCAACCATTGGAGGCGATGACACTGAATTTGCGATAGCACCCTTCGCTGCTTTGCCCTCTTTTCAGGCAGACATTCCGAGTGTACTTGGAGGCGTTCGGGTCATGGAGTGGGATGGTCAAGTAGTCGTGGACGGTGTCAATTTTGAGGAGCAAGAAATCCTCATGGCGGACACCAGTTATTTTGAACTGTTTTCCGCCGATTTCATATCGGGTATTCCAGAGACGGCATTAGACCAGCCAGGATCTGTAGTCATCACGGCGTCCACAGCAGATAAGCTGTTTGGTTCACTGGATGTAATGGGAAAACCACTGAGTATTAATGATACCGAAATGAACATTTCTGGTGTTATTGAGGACCCCACTGTAGCCTCTCATCTGTACTTCGACTATCTCGTTTCGATCATGAATCGTCCCGCGGAGCAACGGGAGAATCTTGACAGCCGCTGGTATAATATTGGAATGTGGACCTATCTGTTGATGCCGGAAGGGGTTAATACAGAGGAAGTCGAACAAAAAATGGCCGATGTACTCGAGCAACGCGCCGGCGATGTGGGCAGGCAGGTTGGCATCCAATTCATCTTTGGACTTCAACCCTTAAAAGACATTCACCTCACCTCTCAACGCCAGGCTGAGTTCGGCGCAAACGGAAATCTGAGTTATGTCTACGCTTTTTCGATCATAGCGATCTTTATCCTATTGATTGCCTGTGTGAACTTTGCCAATCTGTCTACGGCGCGATCCACCATGCGGGCCAAAGAAGTTGGCGTTCGAAAAGCGGTAGGAGCTAACCAAACCGATTTGGTGGGCCGTTTCATGACGGAGTCATTGATTACGGTTCTCTTGTCCAAGGCCTTGGCGCTGCTTTTCACGGTAGCGTCTCTAGGCTGGATGAATTCGATCACGGGTAAAGAGTTATCCATGATCTCTTTAGTTACCCCCGCGATGATAGGTGGTACGGCTGCCCTATTACTTTTTTGTACCCTGATTGCAGGTGCTTATCCGGCGTTCGTGCTCTCATCCTTAAAACCGGTGGCAGTTCTGCGTGGTCAGATAGGCGGACTATCCTCCAAATCCATTACTCGACGCGGACTCGTAGTCCTCCAGTTTAGTGTTTCCATTATTCTCATTATTGGTACGCTCATCGTTAGCGATCAGATTGAGTTCATGAAGAACAAGCCACTTGGTTTCGACAAGGAAGCAGTCGCTGTAATTCAGATGGACACGTCTAACGACCGAGAAACATGGGAAAGCTTCAGGCAACAACTGTTGCAGCAAAGCTCAATTACGCTGGCCTCTTTTGCGAGTGGGGTCCCTGGAAACACGGGCGAACTGAGGCTTTTTGTGCCAGAAGGACGTGATTCATCAGAAACATTGGCAAGTACGGTCACACGCGTTGATCATGATTTTGCGGATACATACGGAATGGAGCTGGCCGCTGGTCGCTTCTACTCTCGCGACTTCCCCTCTGACACTTCCGCCGCTTTCGTCATCAATCAAGCAGCGGCGGCCAGCTTTGGATGGGACGATGAGGAGGCGATTGGTAAAAGTCTCGAGTGGAGAGGAGTCCAAGAATCAAATGTAATCGGTGTGGTTTCAGACTATCATTATGAAGCGGTTACACAAGAAATTGCTCCGCTTGTCATAGCCCTCTCCAGTCAGCCCAATCGACAACTTACCGTTAGGTTTGCGCGGGATGCCGAAGTTTCGGGCGTAGATGCCATCCGATCTGAGTGGAGTAGCTTTGAATCCCAGCGACCTCTGGACATCACTTTTGTGGATGAGGACCTCGCATCTCGATACAGCGAGCAAGAAACGGCTGGTGATTTGGTGTCCATATTTGCCATCCTGGCTATTTTTATTGCCGCGCTGGGACTATTTGGACTAGCATCGTTTGCCGTCCAACGACGAACAAAAGAAATCGGTGTCCGCAAGGTATTGGGAGCCTCGTCTAAGCAGATTATTCGACTCATCACGAGTGAGTTCACTTCCCTACTGCTAATAGCCAATCTTATCGCATGGCCCGTTGGATGGTATCTCATTTCTACGTACTGGATGACGCAATTTCCGTACAGCGCTGGAATGTCTATCGTTCCGTTTGTGCTAGCCGGAGTGTTGTCACTGGCCGTTACCCTTGGAGCGACTTCGTTTCATTCCGTTTCCGCGGCCAACGCTAATCCAGTAGACTCTCTTCGCTCTGAATAATGCTTTAATGAAAGAATGATACGAATGCAGACTGCAGCTCTAGGCGAGAACGACGGCTCTATTCGTTAACGGTTTCCTCGGGGGCAAGCACGGTCATCTGTCCGTTCATGCTCTCTCGGTGACCAGGGAATGAACAGATTATGTCGTACACGCCCGGCTCCATCGGTGCGGTGAACTCAATGATTTGCTCTGCTTCGTGATTCAACAGATCCGTAAATGCCAGAATAGACGAGCTCTCGGGAATGAACCCAGCCCCAAATCCGTCCGCGCCCATGGCATCTGCAGCGATCCCGACGGTTTCGCCTTCACCCGGAGGAACGATTAAGAGATTGTGTGGCAAAAAGTCATTGTTTTTGAATCGCAATTTGACCGTTTCCCCAGCCGTAACCGCAAAATTTGGCCGATCATACCGCATCTGCTCCATGACGGTCCGAACGACTATTAGGCCGTCTTCCGATTTCTCTTCAAACTGCTCGGCCAGTCTTTCTGGGGACATATCATGCGGTGAGCGATCAATCGCTTCTGCGATTAACGAGGAATCATGATCCCACATCATTTCAACCCGTTGTGCAGCGATACGGGCGTGAGCAACGGGCGACTTAAGCACGCTTGCCAACAGATCTCGATTCTCAACATTGTGTTGCTGATGGAGCCACAGACCTTCCAAAACGTGGTGTGCATCGGCCGCTGATGTCGCATCAAACTGAGCTAACCAAGTCGCTGCCGCAGTCATCACCTCGTCTGTATTGCGTGCTGAAAGTTCAATCCGGGCACGTTTTCGAACACCATTAACAGGATCCTCCAGAAGCTCAAGTAACTCTGCAATGGGCTTGCCATAAACGTTTGCTGGTTCAGATAGAGGACGTCCAGGAGCCGTGATTCGATATATGCGCCCGTGTTCGTGGTCTCGACTAGGGTCCCGGACATTGTGCTGCATATGACCGATGATGGCATTGGCCCAATCAGCAACATAGAGCGCTCCATCGTCCCCAATATCCAGATCAGCAGGTCGGAAGTTCAGATCCGAAGAAACCAGCAAGTCCTCTTTCTCTACCCCATTCACGAAGCCGGTGCGCGTATCGTATTGCAATTCGTAGTTCTTGGCACCTAGAAACGCGATCACATTCAGGATCACAAAATTACCTTCAAGAGAAGGGGGAAGATGGGAGCTCGAAATCACATCACTTCCAGGGACAGGACGCACAGTGTGGTCAAGCAATCGTCTTTTGCTAAAACCGCCTTCGTCATTCGGAATAATTTGATATGCTCTCCCTCCTGTCGCATCCGTAGCATAGTGATATCCCCAATAGTCAAACGAAGTGCCATGTGCATTGGGCTGATTCTCCGTATGGAAACTGAATTCATGCGTGCGCGGATTGAATCGATACAGTCCCGAGAGGTCTGACTCCTGATTGTTCGTCCAAGGGGTTTCTACGTTCGAGAGATTAAACGTCCCCCGCTGATAGTAAATGTATCCGTCCGGACCATAGGCAAATCCATTCGCTGAATGGTGCGTGTCCGCTGAGCCCAGTCCACCCATGATTTCGATGCGCACATCGGCCACGTCGTCTCCGTCTGTATCCTTGAGAAACAGCAGATTGGGGACCGAGGCGACGATTACTCCACCATTCCAGAATTCAAATCCTGTTGGATTGTGCACCTTGGCAAAGGTGATCACTGTATCGGCCACACCATCTCTGTTTTCATCAGGTAGAATGAGTAACCGATCGTCCATTTCTTTCATCGGCTCCCATTTGGGATAGGTAGCCCAAGTTGCAGCCCAAAGACGACCGCGCGTATCTACCCCCACCTGCACTGGATTGACCAACTCGGGAAACATCTCTTCCGAAGCAAACAGATTCACTTCCAACCCTTCAGGAAGCGTCATGGCCGCCATCGATTCTTCTGGAGTAGCGTATAGAACAGAACCCGTTTTGCTTTCCCCACCTTGCAGTTGTTCTTCTCCCAGATTGGTTTCTACTTCAACAGGGGGCGGCACATTGGAATCATCGACCTGGGTCGATCTCCCCTTTGCGGCAGCCCAAATAACCTTATCCCGATTCGCTGTTAGATAGTCGAGTTGCTCAAGTTCATGATTGAGGACGTCATAGTTGGTCTGACCGTTGGTAAACGAGAGAAGTGAGCGGCCACCCCATACGTCGTTCCCATCCGTTGCCCGGTATCGATTGAACCAATGCCAGTTCTTGTCCTGAACCGCCTCTCGAATAGAGGCCAAATTCTTTCCAGATGCGTCAGGCTTCCAACCCAGAACAGATTCTGCAATGAACCCTGCGACTAACCGATTCCCCTCACTATTAAGATGTACACCGTTGATGGTATACGCTGTATCCGAGGACTCAAATTCCACCTTGGTTGGATGAAAGAGGTCTACAAACTCAACTTCTTTCTGGGCCGCAACCGTTTGCATGGCAGCTGTGTAGGAAGCCAGCCGAACATTGTGATCCGAACCATCTGGAAAATTGGGACTCCCTAAGTTTTCAAATGCGATAGGTGAAAACAGCACGATGCGAGGCGGACCATCACCCGTGTACGTTTTAGCCTGTGTACTATCTATCCACGCCGTGAGCCCTGCAGAAAATCCTTCAGGATCCTCAAAATAGGACTCATTGTATCCGAACATGGCAAAAATGACGTCCGTTCCGGAGAGCTCTAGATATTCGTCATCCGTAGGAAACCCGACACTGCGCGGGCGGTGATCTACCTGATCTCCGGAGAATCCATGATTTCGGATGACCAAATCAAATCCGCGAAGTTCTTGTTGCAGATACGATTCCAGCCAACCATGATGCTGCATCCGGTCGGCCAGAGCATTTCCAATCATCACAATGTGATCATCTTGCCTAATGTCCATGGATGGTTGCTCGCGACAACCTGACAAAAGAAGAACCGTGGCCAGCGTAAGGAGGCCGATACGAGAGGATGTATTCCGGAAGTGCATAGTTATGAATTGGAAAGATGGGGGCTTACTGCCCGGAAGTATCAGATTCTCTGGTCGTGGGTTTGGACGCATCCATTATGGGCGTATCCCAACCTGCCATGTCGGAAGGCCGTACCCCCAATCGGTACCCATCAAAAGCAAAAGGAACCGGGTTATACGGACCCACTAAATCAACGACGTTCGTAGGCTCAATTTCATCTTCCATGGAGAGCGCCCAAAAGGCGGCATTGATTAGCATCCTACGAAAGCCATCGTTCAAAAAATCCTCTCCAGCACCGTGGGTGGTAGTAAATACCCGTCCTGTCTGATCGTCTGAACCTTCATAAGAACGCGTCCAAACCACCGGCACTTGCTCTTTATCATCAGCGGCTGGAGCATCTGCCGACATCCCATTCAATACGGTGCCCCGTGCTAGGACCTCAGAATCAGGCATGGGATCTGCATAGTATCCACCAGACTGTACATGCATGTCCGAAACGCCCCGAAAAATCGGATGATCAGCTTGTTCTGGAATTACCAAAGAGCTTTGTTCATGATTCGTGCCGTAGTGTCCAGCCCACGTTTCGCCTAGTACCTGCCGACCAAATCCCTTGAAATAAGTCTCATCCTCATTATTCCAATTGAACCGAGCAAATTCTCCCTCGATACCGTCAAAAGCATGCGTAGATGTTCTTAATCCAATAATGGGGCCTGCGCGATCCAAGTAGTCCACAATGTGCTGCATTTCCACGTTCGGGAAGTTCTGAAATCTCAGCCCCATGACAACTAAATCGGCTGTCTTGAGAGCTTCTAGTCCTCGAATATGTGAACTTCCTGGCTGAATAAACCCTTCTTCATCTAACGTAAAGAAGACGCTGGTTTTGAATCCGAAATGCTTGGAGAGGATGCGCGCCATAGCAGGCAAAATTTCTTCTGATCGATACTCATGATCACCAGCCAGTAATACGATGTGCTTTCCAAGACCGGGGCCCGAATCTCCTTCGAAAGAAATGAGATGAGGATTAGGAGGAGCATCGGCTTGCTCAGATTGTTCTGATGCAGCGCTCTCACAGCCCGTGGATACGACGGCAAAGAAGATCAAAATGATGATGGATGGTATCCAGGACAAACCACAGTGGATCGCTCCTGAACAGGTCTCTAAGGGTGTGGACATAGTTCTCGAAATAAATAGGTGGGCTAGGCCAAAATAAACGGGCTTGGGATCGGAAGTGCAATTAAACCCACTCTGTACCGAGTCCACCCTCAAGATATATTTTGTTCGGATTGAGGAGAAAAGGTAGCATGATAATACACGTTTCCTATTTTCCTTCAATACCTGCCAAAGACCCCCAACACGAATCCAACGAATAGCGTGATCACAAAACGAATTTCTACCGAGCACATTCTGACCAACTTGCGGTCCAAAGTGGAAAAGCGCATCCCGATCATGATTTCCTCTGCAGGAAGTGGATTGGTTGCCAAACTCCTAGAAAAGTGCGGGACAGACTGCGTCAATACCTTTTCAGGAGCCCGATTACGCGCGAATGGAATGGGCACGATGGCTATGATGTGGCCCATTTTAGACTCCAACCGGCAAACATTGGACTACACGCGAGAGGATATCATGCCGGCTATGGAAGGTAAAGCGTTTGTGTGTGCCTGCCTCAACGCCAATGATCCGCTGAAAGACATGCGCATGGTACTTCAGGAATGCAAAGACATGGGTGTGCAATCGGTTTCCAATATCGGACCTTCCATTTCGTACGTAGATCACGACTCGGAAATCTATAATGTCTTGACGTCCGCAGGTATTACGCTTCAGAACGAAATTGATATGCTGAAGCTGGCTCGCGAAGAAATGGATATGGTGACGATAGGACTCGGTTTCACACTGGAGGACTCCATCGCCGTTTGCGCTGAAGCCAAACCCCATATTTTTTGTTACCACGCCGGTACGACCAAAGGCGGACTGAAGGGATATGACAGCGGCCTGACCATCGAACAAACGGCCGAACAAACTGAGCATGCGTTCAATAAATGCCGCGAAGTGCATCCTGATGTCATTCTGGTCGCTCACGGAGCGGCCATGGAAAACCCTGCTGACGCGCAGTACATGCTGGACCATACCTCCGGACATGGATTTTGGACGGGGTCGTCCACAGAGCGTCTCCCTATTGAACGGGCCGTGACGGCAGCCGCAACAGCATTTGCCGATCTCCGCTTCTCTGACAAATAGTCCCCTTTTTTCTCCAATCGGACCTTGAGTAATGAAAACCATAGCCATTCTCGCGACGCTTGATACGAAGGCCTCAGAAGCTGCATTTATGCGACAGGAGATCGAGTCTCTAGGCGGCAAAGCTTGTTTAATCGATTTTGGTGTAGTGGGCACAGCGGCTATTGAAGCCGACATTACCAGAGAAGATATTATTTCTGCTGGAGGAGGATCTCTTGCAGAATTACTCGTCGAACCCACTCGAGCAAAAGCCAGCCCCTTCCTTATTGCTGGAGCAACGAAAACATTGCTGGATCTACAGCAATCCGGAGCAATCCATGGAGTCGTGGCGCTAGGCGGTACGCAGGGCACATCCACTTGTGCTCCCGTATTGCAAGCGATGCCTTATGGATTTCCAAAGGTCATGTTGTCTACAGCGGCCTCTGGAGACACGTCCCCTTTTGTCGGGATTAAAGACATCACGATGATGTTCTCGGTCAGCGATATTCTAGGTCTTAACGTGTTTTCCCGCAGAATCTTGGCCAACGCGGCAGCTTGTGCATGGGGCATGGCCCAGGTCGAAAGAAACATTACCAAGTCTACTGCGAAGGGCGTAATCGGCCTGACCAATCTTGGCGTGCTCACACAGGGAGCCATGCACGCGATCAAGCTGTTCGAAGCGGCAGGCTACGAAGTCATCACGTTTCACGCAATTGGGGCTGGTGGAGAAGCCATGGAGCAAATGATGAAGGAAAACATCATCACTGCCGTTTTCGACTATGCCATGGGGGAAATTGCCGATGGGGTCTTTGGCGTACTTAGAGCGTCTGGGCCAGAACGACTAACCGTAGCCGGAAAATTGGGTATACCCCAGGTCATTTGCCCAGGGGGATCAGAACATCTCGGCATTTTAGTAAACGAACCCAACGTCGTTCCAGATGGATATGATGACCACCAGATCGTGTGGCATTCTCCCTACGTGTTCGTTCCTCGCCTAAAAGCTGATGAGCAACGACGCGTGGCCGAAGAAATGGGATCAAGACTGCAGCACACCAAAGGAAATGCCGTGTTTTTGATGCCATTGAAAGGGGTAAGCAGCTACTCAGCAGAGGGAGGCGCGCTTTTTAATCGGGAGTTAGACCAAGCATATTGGGAGGCCCTTCAAGAGTGCCTTCCAGCCGCCGTAGAGGTTGAATCAATGAATTTGACCGCCGAAGACCCGCGCTTTGTTCAGTACGCAGTCGAAAAGCTCATATCTATGATAGAATCTTGACCAGATCGTTCTTATTCGGGACGAAACAATCTATTGCAGCAGTTTAACAACGTAGAAGCAGCATGCCCTAGACTGCTTCCGTAAGCCATAACCCCGTCCTCGTGCCCTCCCATGACGACGAGTTGTTTGGCTGGTCGGTCTTTCATTTTGAGAAGACGCATAATCTCATAAGCCATTTCGGGCGTGCCGTACGTCACATCAATGGAGGTGGTTGGAAGCGTATTGAGGTAGGTATTCCAGAGTCCAGCATGATGAATATGGATGACCGCATTTATGGAGCGAGACGCTTCATAGAACGCGGCATGCGTCATCGATTCTGAAGACGCGATAATCGGGCCTCTGCAGGTCAGGTTATTGGAAGCAAAGTCAACATGGGTCACCCTCGTAAAGTGATCGGGACCCAGTTCTCTAACACTGCCCGTCATCGAACCGGTGATAATAAATTCGCGGGCCGGGTTATCCCTGACGCTAATATTTCCAAAGCCGATACCATCCGGATGGGCACCAATGAGACCTTCAGCAAACAGCAGTTGGCGCCATTGATTCATGGTCTGGATCTTGTGCCAACTAACGGCCGGCCCTTCGATCCACTCACTATTAAACTTGATATACCCTTCGTCGTGCATGAGGGATTCTATTCTCGACTGAAACTTGGTAAGGAGCTGAATAATACGTCTTTTTCACCACTCATCAGGCAACAAACCAACGCTACTCGCTCTTAATCATGAACTGCAGGATAACATAGATGAACCCGGCTTGTTACGAGCCCATTCTGGCCGTTTCCCGGCGTACTCCTCCATTTCTGGCTGCTCATCGTATGGATTTCGCACAGCATCAAGTAGACGATGAATCATAGCGTAGTCCCCAGCATGCGCTTGCTCAATGGCTGTTTGGGCCAAATAATTTCTGAGTATGTACTTCGGGTTAGTTGCATTCATGACGCGGGCGCGCTGGTCACCTTCCCAGGACGTCTCGGCAAGTCGATTCGCATAACGCTCCAGCCAGCTTACCATAGTTGCCATATTTCTGTCTGAGGGTGCTCTGTACCAAGCGTCATGATTTTTCGAAAAGGACACAGCATCACTTTCCGTGTCGAAACTAGACAGCGTTCTGAAGAAAATAGTGTAATCGATCTCCTCCTCTTTGAGCAGTGTGAGCAGATCAGCTACACGTTCAGGTTCCGATTCCGCGTTCCACTCAGAAAGACCAAGCTTGGACGCCATCATGCGTTCATATCGATCTTGATACAGACTAGGAAACTCGGTGATGCTCGATTGCAACCCGATACTGTCGCCCACAATGGGCAAAATGGCCCTCGCTAACTGGAGCAAATTCCATTGCGCAACGGCGGGTTGATTCCCGAAAGTGTATCGCAGGGAGTGAGCATCCGTTGTGTTGGGCGTCCAGTCCTCATCAAAATTGTCCACCCAGCCATACGGGCCGTAATCAATAGTCAATCCAAGGATGGACATATTGTCGGTATTCATTACGCC
>DKOG01000165.1 GCA_002469915.1 Bacteroidetes bacterium UBA7368 | reverse complement strand
AGTCGTTGTCAAAGGCGGCGTATCTAAGGGTATTGAGCGAACGACCAAAGTATTGATGCCCCTACTATTGGCCATTCTAGTCCTTCTGGCCATTCGATCTGTGACCCTTCCGGGAGGCATGGAAGGTTTGGTTTACCTGTTTCAGCCTGATTTCTCTAAGATTACCGGAAGCGTGGTAATGAGCGCGCTCGGGCAGGCTCTGTTTAGTCTTTCGCTGGGTATGGGTGCCATGATTACGTACGGTTCCTATTTCCCAAAAGAAGAGAACTTGCCGCAGGCTGGTATTTTGGTTGCCATGTTCGACACGATGATCGCGCTACTGGCCGGTATCATCATCTTCCCTGCTCTATTTAGCGTCGGGGTTGATCCATCTGCAGGACCAGGACTTGTGTTCGTGGTATTGCCTTCCATCTTTGGTAGCCTTCCCGCTGGACAGTTTTTTGCCATTGCCTTTTACTCGTTGCTGGCTATCGCTGCACTCACGTCTACCATCTCGCTACTGGAAGTGGTCGTTGCCTACTTCGTAGATGAAAAAGATTGGAATCGATCTAGAGCAGCCTGGATTATTGGCGGGTTGTGTTTTTTAGTGGCCATTCCGTCGGCACTTTCCAGTGGTGGAGCCGAGATGTTCAGTACCAATTTCATGGGTACGGGAATGGACTTCCTTTCCCTAAACAACATCATTTGGGGTAACTTCTCACTGAGTATTGGCGCGTTAATGCTGTGCCTATTCGTGGGTTGGAAGTGGGGCATTCCTGCTGCGTTGGCTTCTCTAGAGTCCAGTGGACATAAGCTAGCCGGTCCTTCGCTGTTAGGTGTAGCTATCAAGTTCATTTGCCCACTTGCTGTGAGCATTGTGTTGATCTACATCATTGTTACCCAGCAGTATTTTTAGAAGATTGAGTATTGCNNCGCCCGCAATACTCTTTTTTTGAGGATCCGCATGCCGGCATCCATCGTAATACGCCCTTATATTCTATTTTCTTTCCTTTTCAGAGGCGACACCTCACCCGCTTTGGAGAACGACCACCCTCCTTCTGCCGCTTTATTTGCAGTCCTCTCTTTTATTCAGGATTCAGGACTGTCTACAGATCAGCTTATTCTCGGCTTCGCATTCCTGGTAGTCCTGTTACTGCTGTCCTCTCTTTTTTCCGGCTCAGAAGTAGCTCTTTTTACGTTGGATAGCGGACAGATCGAGGAGCTTGAAGACTCCGATTCTGCCGCTTCTAAGCGAGTGGTCAGTTTATTGCAGCACCCACGGGCTTTGCTCGTCACCATATTGATCCTGAATACGGTGGTCAATGTTGGGGCCGCTATTACGGCAGCCGTACTTACGCATGAAATGGCAACGGCAAATGACTGGAGCCCAGTCGCAACCGTTCTCATTGAGATTATCGTTCTAACCTTCGTCATTTTAGTGGTTAGTGAGATTACACCTAAGTTGATCGCCACGCGCCAGCCCGTTGGATTCGCTAGACGCATCAGTGGCATTCTATTGTTGCTACACCGCATTTTATTTCCGGTGTCCTCTCTTCTGGCTCGTTCCATGCAGGCTTTCCATGGACGTTTTGCTGGATTAGCAGAAAAGATTTCAGCAGACGACCTAAAGACGATGGCCGAAATTGGTACGGCTCATGGTACCATTGAAGAGGAAGAACGGGCCCTTATCCACTCTATTGTCGACTTCGGAGGAACCAGTGTTCGAGAGATCATGATTTCCCGACTAGACATTGTTTCGCTTAATGTCGGTGCCTCTGTTCAGGAAGCTGTAGAAATTATTCGAGATAGTGGCCACTCCAGAATGCCACTTTATGTGGAGCACCTAGATAACATTCTAGGAGTTGTTTATGCCAAAGATCTGCTACGACATATGACCGAACACTCGGGAGATGAGCATATCGACTGGACCAGCTTGGCCCGCCCTCCGATTTTCGTTCCCCTTGGAAAAATGCTCGACGATTTACTTACAGATTTTCAAGAGAAAAAAACACATATCGCCATCGTAGTAGATGAATATGGTGGAACGGCAGGATTAGTTACGCTGGAAGATGTGCTCGAAGAGATTGTAGGTGAAATCCGAGATGAACATGACGAGCATGAAGAGGAACTGATCGAGCGCGTTTCAGAGACCGAATTCATTGTAGATGCGAAGATTGATCTGGACGTATTATTCGAAGATTTGAATATTGAAGTCGATACCGAAGAATTCGATTTTGAAACGTTAGGCGGACTCATCTTTCATCTCGCCCGCGAAATTCCAGATGAAGGCGATCGCTTTTCCAGCAACGGACTGAGCTACGAAGTAACGCAAGTTGAAAACAATCGCGTTGTAGAAGTCAGAGTGGTCGTGATTTCCGTATCAGAAGGCAAAGATAGCCCGACTCAAGATTAGCAGCCCGCGCATCCCATCCCTATCTTAGAGCTCCCAGACGACGCACGGATTCTCCACGAAACCCGTTATATCCTTGGGAGATACAAGCGGCTTTAACAGAGACTACATTCCCCCGCATCATGCGACAAATACGAGAGTATTGCGGAATATTTGGCATTTTCAACTCGCCAGATGCTGCCCATAAAATCTACCTCGGTCTGCACGCTCTCCAGCATAGGGGACAAGAATCCGCAGGCATTGTCACATCTGTCTTCGACGAGGCAAAAGGAAAGAAGGTAATGCCCTCTCACAAGGACCACGGCCTGGTCCTTGACGTGTTTAAGGACACCTCCATTTTTGAAACGAAGTTGCTGGGCAGCTCAGGTATTGGCCATAACCGGTATTCCACTTCTGGAGCCTCGGATAATCCGGCTAATATTCAGCCCTTCCTGGTTCATTATAGAGACGGAAATCTGGCATTAGCTCATAATGGCAACATTTCCAACGCCAGGGAGATTCGTCGAAGTTTTATCGAGCGAGGCACACTTTTCCAGAGCACGGCCGACTCTGAAATGATACTGCATTTGATTGCACAGAGCACACGTCGACGTCAGATAGACAAAATCATTGATGCCGTTTCTCAGCTTGAAGGTGCTTTCTCTTTGGTTATGCTAACCGACGATTCGCTGATTGCCCTGCGAGATCCCAACGGGTTCAAACCTCTGGCACTAGGGCGTATTACTGATGAAGAAGGAAATGAAACCTACTGCGTATCCAGCGAGACCTGTGCCTTTGACTTGGCTGGTGCTGAGTATATCCGAGATATCGAACCCGGCGAACTGATCGTCATCAACCAAAAGGGTGTCGCAGAGGGCAAGTTCGAATCCTACAATTTGGCACAAAACAATGGCGTCAGCCAATGCGTCTTTGAGTATGTGTACTTTTCACGTCCAGACTCTAAGATCTTCGGAGAAATGGTAGATAAGGTCCGGCGCAAAATGGGGAAAGAATTAGCCCACGATGCTCCCGTTCCAATTGTCCCTGAAGGAGAAGCCAAACCCATCGTAATTAGCGTACCCGATTCCAGTAATACGGCTACCCTTGGTTACGTCACGGAGTGCCGAAAGCTAGGATACCGAGCCCGCTATGAAATTGGCTTGATTCGTAACCACTATGTCGGCCGCACCTTCATTGCGCCTGGACAGCAAGCACGCGAGCAGCGGGTCCGCAGTAAGTTTAATACGGTGGAAGGGGTCTTGAAAGGCCGAGTCGTCGTCATGGTTGATGATTCCATCGTTCGCGGGACAACCGCCAGACAGCTCGTACAGATGGTTAGAAATGCTGGAGCTAAGGAAGTTCACTTTAGAGTGGCGTCTCCCCCCGTCAGTCATCCGTGTTTTTATGGAATGGACTTTCCAAGTCACGAAGAGCTATTCGCCAATCAGTCTGATGGCGATGTAGATGAAATGGCGAAATGGCTGGGAGTCGACTCATTGGCCTACCTAACAATAGATGGCCTCAAGCGAGCCGTCCTAGCGGCCAATGATAACCCCCATGGTTACTGCAACGCATGCTTCTCAGGTAATTACCCTGTGGAAGTAGACATGAGCGTTTCAAAAGATGAAAACGAGTGGTAATCAAGGTTCCTTTTTATCCCTGAATACCTTCATTATTCCGTCTATTCCTAACATTTAGTCCTTAAGAGCAGTTCATAATATCCGTTTTTGGCGATTCCAGGCACCTGGAATCGCCTTTTTTTTGCATTTGGACAAACCTTTGCTCTTATTAAGAAGAAATTTATGTATAAGTTGTGACATTATATAAGTGTTCTTATATTGACAAACGTTCACAGGCATTCTGATAGAAGTCTCTCCCACCCGCTCAGCGGAGTAACTTCTTCATACCGTACCTCAACAGCCCACTCACATGCGCAATCCAGTGGACCGCGCAATTAAGGCCATGACTTACGGCGCAGGCGTCGTTGGATTGATCGTACTGATCGTATTCCAATTGCTCTAAAGAGACTCCTTCAGCACGTATTGTTAAACTCTTGATTTGCACTCCGAAATTTTTGGGTGCAACTTGGCACAGTCATCTTAAGACTGTGCCATTTTTTGTTTATGCAGATTTGTGCACACATTTAAATGCACTGATATACAGTTGAATAGCTCTCCCCTACGCATACTGATCGTTGTAAATGTATTCCGACCAGATCTTGGCGGAGGCGTTCTCTTTGCGGACCTTTGCGACGGCCTGCATGAACGGGGTCTTAACATACACGTCAAGTGCGCCTACCCATATTACCCCGAATGGAGCGATAAGTCTGGTAAGAATGGCTTAAAGATCAGTCACGAGACAGACCTCGGATACGTCGTGGAGCGTCATGGTTTGTTCATTCCCAGGAATCCAAACAGCCTGATCCAGCGGCTGATCTATGAAGGCTCTTTCTTCCTTTCTCTTCTCAGAAAAATTCCCCGCAAGAACACCTACGACGCCATTCTTGTATTCAATCCTCTGATTGGTGCCGCAGCCTACGCTGGAGTTGCTTCGTTTCTGTCGAAGACTCCTGTTTGGCTCAATGTACAAGACCTGTCCGCTCAGGCTGCTGCGGCCGGCGGAATCGCCGGCCGCAGCAAGGGCACTTCCGTTCTTGAACGGATTCAAAATGCCGTATTTCGCCGTAGTTCTTTTTGGAGTTCCATTTCTACTCCGATGGTCGATACGCTCAAGCAAATCCCGGGCGCCCCATCGGATGTGCATCTAATCCCGAATTGGCTTCACTCATCCTTAGCCAAACATATCCTTGAGGCGTCAAGTCGTAAACGAAACACACTCCACTCGCCGGTGAAGCTATTGTACTCAGGTAATGTGGGTGGAAAGCAGAACTTACTGGCCTTTTGCGAGATGCTAAAAGAAACCGACGCCTCTTTCTCCTTTCGTATACAAGGAGCTGGATCTCGATTTGACGAAGTTACCTCTTGGATGAAGCACCATCAGGATCCTCGATTCGAAGTTCATGGCTTAAGCGATGAGAAGAATTTAGCTATAGCGTTAGCCGAAGCAGACTTCTTTGTCATTACCGAAAAGCCGGGAGCGGGAAATTCGTTTGTACCCTCAAAGCTTATACCCAGTCTTGCCTCACGGACTCCTGTATTGGCTCTTTGTGACCCTAAAGGCCCGCTTGGCCAAGAAATGGAAGAGTTTGGTCTGGGATGCAGATTAGACTGGAACGCGGAAGGGGCCATTAGTGCCTTTTTTTCCAATCTAAATTCAACACAATTGGCCTCTTGGCAATCAAATTGCGCTTCTCGGTCTTCGTTCTACACTCGGGAGCAGGGCATTGACCGATGCGAACAGGCACTGACAACACTGAGTACTAAATCAACGAGCTGAACAAATGGGCGAATTGATCATGGTTGGGGATCGGGTACTGATCTCTCCTGACGAAGGTGAACGGACGACCAATGCAGGCCTCGTGTTGCCGGCATCCGTCGCAGAAAAAGAGCGTGTACGTGGCGGTCGAGTGGTAAGTATTGGCCCAGGCTATGTAACTCCCAATCCTGAATTCAGCGAAACAGAAACATGGGACCAAAATCGCGATGCGGTGCGCTACCTTCCTCTTCAGGCTCGCCCAGGCGATTTCGCCTTTTTCCTTCGTAAAGAGGCCATTGAGATCAAATTTGAAGGGGACTCCTTCCTCATTATCCCCCACGGAGCTATTCTAGCCTTGCACAGAACCGATGCAGATGACATTCTGGGCAACCTGGGTAATCTCAGCAACCTTTCAGACGTGGAAGATCAGGCCGACGAAGGGGCTCGACCCGCTGTCTAGGCTTCTAATAGGTTGATATCCATCCCAGCCGTACGTACACCACGCATAGCAGACGAGAGGAGTCTGGATAGAGCAATCAGGAGCAGACGGAGATTCACGTTGCGCTCAATGAGATATGCCGTCCGTTCGACAGCTTCAATCATGTCTTCGAGCCGTGCCTCCGACAGATTCGCAGCAAACTTCGTAAGCGTTTCGAGCTGATCAATATTGACGATTAAATCCGTATTTCCTGACACCCTGAGCAGAAATAAATCCCTCAAAATCCCGGTCATTACCTGGAGCTGAAATTTCACGTTTTCACGTCCCAGTCTTGAAATCTGGTCCACCATGGAAACGGTATCCATCCCATTTCCAGCGTAACTCGTTCGAAGAAACGCGAGAACTTGTTCTCGCACAGCAGGGAGATCGTCCGAGGAAGCCAACTCAATAGCTTTGCTCAGCGAACCATCTGCCATTCGGGCAACCGCATCAATCGTCAAGGAGTCTCCCAGTCCGCGGGCCGCGAGTCCTTTGGCTATTTCTTCAATCGTGAGCGACTCAAATCGCAATTGCTGGCATCGGGAAAGAATGGTCCCCATCATGTGGTCGATCCGATTCGTAGTCAAAATGAAAACCGTGTTTTTGCCGGGCTCTTCAAGCAACTTCAAAAACGCATTGGCTCCTTCTCTACGCATCAAGTCCGCATCTAGTACGATTGCAATCCGATACCTCCCCTCCACCTTGTGAAAGCTCATCTCTCGCAGCAAAGCGGTGTGAACTTGCTTAATAGTGTAATTAATCTGCTTATTGGTGTACTTGACAGATCCATCAAGGGACGGTCTCTTCTGCAAGTCAACAGTGGCGTAAGGGTCTTCAGCTAACAGACGAAGTCTATCGGCTACATCCTTCTGAGCCTTTTTAGAATCGTCATTCGTAACCGGCATCATAACGTGGACGTCAGGATGAATTCCCTTGCTCACTTTGTTGCACGCAGAGCACGCCCCGCATGCGCTACCATCATGACCATCTTCGCACTGAAGCGCGGCCGCTAGTGCAAATGCAGCTGCGCGCTTACCAACTCCTTCCGGGCCATGGAAGATATAGGCATGAGCCACCCTTCCGCTGACCAAGGCCTGCTTCAGGGAATGAACAACTCGTTCCTGTCCTATGACTCTGTTCCATGACATGTCCATCAGACGAGTAATTCTCTTGCCGGATCCCTAGTTCGCAGAAAAGAGCCGATTATCAGACCTTTTCCTGGTCCCAAGAAGCTACCAGATTCACTAGCTGGTAAAGGTTCGACACAGGATGAGCCTTGTCTTGGTTTTTTGCAAGACTTTGAGCCCATTCGGACCATGCGCCACCAAGAATAAGTTCGTAGTTGAGGCCATCTTTAGCCGTTGCAAAAAGGGATTGAATCAGATTTCGATCTTCCCCCGGCCCGGACGGTAGAGTTCGGGAAATACAAACGACATCGGCGTTCCACCGTTTGGCTTCGCGAGCAAAGTCCTCATTGGGGACGTCTGCCCCTAAGTACCGAACCTCGTATCCCCGACTTTTAAAGACAATTCGCGTGATCAAGGCGGAAATATCATGCGTATCTCTTTGAGCACATCCTACAATCGCCGTCTGACCATTCGACTTCGCGGGCGAAGGCAGATCGAAATAGCAAAG
>DKOG01000048.1 GCA_002469915.1 Bacteroidetes bacterium UBA7368 | reverse complement strand
CCTGACCCGAAGCGCGGTGAATCCTGCGAGGAGTCTCGGATCGTTTTGGAAGAGCCGATCCTACGGGGTTCTTAATAGATGCTGAATTCATATTGGCATTGGCCATTGTGGATTGGATGTCTCCATGCGTCACTTTGGCAACTTCAAGGACCGTGCTTTCTACAACAACGAAACTGTAAGAAGCGGCTTCTCCCGCAATCGTATCGATTGCGAGTTGCATCTCTTCGCCATATTTGCGTGCGATCCAGTCCCTATGAAATTCAGACGGAACGCTTAGCGTGATGTGTTGCGCATTCCCAGCCGACGTACTGGAGATCAACTCAATCGGTTGAATCCATGTTTGATACTGTTGTGTCGGTATGTGCTGAGCCAGCTTATTCTTGTGCTGATGCCACAACTTATTGAGTTGTATCTCCATCAATAAAATACAGTAAAAAATCAGGTGGGTGGGGCGCGAAATCTCCTCTCTATGGTAGGCAGAATGGGCGTACCCCTGCAACTCGAAACCCGGGGTATTTATCCACTCTGTACCCTTCTTATCAACACCCGGAATGTGGAAAAAAAAGATCCGCCCGAAAGCCATTTTTTTCGGGCGGATCAAAAAAGATTGTTGTACGCGAGCAGAGAGCGATATAGGCGTCTTTTTAGTCGATTAGTCCAAAGCCTTTCATCACCTCAGTTGTGTGTTCGGTTACCTTGGGTCTTTTATAAACGTGTACGATAACTCCCTTTTCGTCAATCAGAAACGTGGTACGCTTGGTACCCATGGACTTGCGGCCATACAGGTTTTTCTCACCGTAGGCTCCGTAAGCTAATAGCATTTCGCGATCGGTATCTGCAATGAGGGGGAAGGGTAAATCGAACTTTTCAGCGAATTTGAGGTGTTTTTCGACTGGATCATCAGAAACGCCGACGATCGCAATTCCTGCGTCAAGTAGCGCCGAATAATTATCTCGAAGGTTGCAGGCTTGTTTGGTACATCCTGGCGTGTTGTCTCTAGGATAGAAATACACGACTAGTTTCTGACCTTTGAAGTCGGATAGAGAAACAACCGACCCATCCTGCGTTGGGCCTGAAAAATCTGGAGCCAGAGAACCGGGCTCCGGCATGGCTTTTGGAGTGCTCATGATTGCTAACAGTAGAATATTGCGTCTTAAAAGAGTTCCATACAACCAAGCCTTTACAGGCGGGTTTCCACATTTAAATGTTTAAAAAGGAATGCCTACAGATTCTGCCAAAAACGACATGAATGGAGACCCTTTTTCCCAGGTCTGTGCGATTAGCGGAAGGACATCCGGTCGGAGTGCTATTTCCTCTGTGATTTGAGCAACTCCCATAAAATCTTTGCGCTTTAAGTCATTGATATATCGGTGCTCCGGGTCGAATCCTTTGGGAGGACGTTTGAGGGACTCACCTTGAAGGGGAAACTCATTCTTAAAACTATTTGCATCCAGTATGTCTTCCCATAATTCAGGATCAGTAGCAATGGCTGATCGAATCTTGGTGAGTATGCTATTTTCTGGACGCCAAAGACCAAGTCCTAGAAAGACATTGTCTGGTTCGATGTGCAGGTAGTAGCCTGGAGCATGCACATCTTTAGCTTGTTCGTGGCGAAAGTGAACGCTAGCATGCGTCTTGTAAGGGCTTTTGTTTTTCGAAAATCGAACGTCGCGATAGATTCTGAATAATGAACCGCCTGATACTTTGGGGATCGCCCTAAAATGAGGACTTATCCCAGACAGCAGTGGTGCAAAATCTGCAATCAGATCTAGAAGGGGTTCCTTGAGGTGCTGCTCATAACGAACCTTGTGATCGTTAAACCACTCCCTTGTGTTGTTTTCTCGCAACTCCCTTAAAAACAAAAACAACTCAGGCGTGATGTACGGATTGGACATAACTCTCCCAGTTAATGGCGGGGTGGCTTAAAAAAATTACTTAGTGGCAAGTCGACTGACGACTTTTGCGCCATAAAATGCAGCTGGTATCGGTAGTGCAATACCCAAAATCCACATCCAGATTGGATGTGGGATGGTAATCATAGTGATAATACCCAATGTCATGAGGACGGCTCCAGTCAGGATACTGGGAAGGTGACTCGGATCTTTAGAAATTATTCCGGCCGTTAGTCCACCAACCCATGCGCCACATGCCCATGCTACTAAAACAGCGATAAGTGCCGCCGTGGGGATTGTATGCATAATGGCGGCTAGCTCCTCAGGATTAGTAATATCCGTTCCTGCTGGGGGTGGCCAGATCAGATGTCCCAGGCTTTCGACAATGCCAACGGTGATGCCTCCCGCAATGACTCCAGCTACTATAGACAGTGCTTTTTTCATGTCATTTCTCTCATCTTTGATTTGGACGCCAACATCTACATCCAAAAGGGTAATAACAAATGAGGGTATCTACCCTTCGGAATTGAAATGTCCCAACACCTTTTTCGCAAGGTGAGTGCCTATGGCCGTTTTGAGGTCGTCTTCTGACGCTTCTCTAATTCGTTTAACAGAGCCAAATTCTCGCAACAACTTTTTGGCCGTTCGGGGGCCAATTCCATCAATCTCTTCTAATTCAGTATGCAACGTTGATTTAGATCTCAGTTTTCGTTGAAACGTGACGGCGAATCGATGGGCTTCATTACGTGTGCGCTGTAATAGTTGAAGCGATGCGCTGTCTTTAGAGACAAATACGGATTCGGTGTCCCCTGGAAAAAACACTTCCTCCAATCGCTTGGCCAAGCCGACAATAGGAAATTTGCCGTAGGCTTCGACTTCTTGGAGCGCTAATACAGAACTAGACAATTGTCCTTTCCCACCATCTATCACGACTAGATCTGGCCATGGGCCATTTTCTTCCACCATCTTCGCATATCTACGTCCAACGACCTCCCTCATGGATTGAAAGTCATCGGAGCGTCCTCCTCCTACGGAACGGACTTTAAAGGTGCGATATTCGGACTTTTTTGGCTTCCCATCAATGAAAACAACGCAGGAGGCCACCACATCGGTACCTCCGAGATGAGAAATATCAAAACACTCAATGCGCCGGGGCAGGCGAGGTAAATGTAGGTCGGCTTTTAGACGGGTCACGGAATGAGGGACCTTTCCTTCATTCTTCTTTTGTCTAGCCACTCGAAATTCTTCGAGCATCAAGTCGGCATTTTTTTCAACAATCCGAATGAGCCCGGCTTTGTCTCCTCGCTGGGGAAGAATGAACGGGACTTTTTTTCCTCGATTTTCTCTGAGGAGTTCCTCCACGGGCACCGGATTCGCGGATGGTATGGACAGATGAACTTCTTCTGGGAAAAAGGTCGACTCTGCGTAATACCGCTCCATAACAGCTTGCATCAATTCTTCGGCGGGCGCTTCATCGATCCGCGTCAGGTATTGTGTTCTGCGCCCTACAATTTTTCCATCGCGCATCTGAAAAGTGATTCCGCAAGCCGCGTTCAATTCGCGGTCAATACTAATGGCAAACAAATCTCGATCCGCAAGGTCACCAGTCACGACTCGTTGGCGCTCGGCATACTTTTGAAGAGCGTTAATTTGGTCGCGTAGCTTGGCTGCCTCCTCAAAATTCATTGCCTCGGAAACGCGCTGCATTTCATCCTTTAGAAGTGCAATCAGCGTTCTTGTCTTCCCATTCAATAACTGCTCGACCTGCTTTATGGTATTGGCATAACTTTCTGAGGATTGAAGACCTATGCACGGAGCTTCACATTTTTTGATATGGTATTGGAGGCATACCTCGTATTTACCGGCCTGGATGGGTTCGGGGGACAAGTTCAGACTACACGTACGCAGTTTGAAAATAGATCGGATGGTGTCCAGCATGATGCGCATGCTTCTTGCATCCGTGTAGGGCCCGAAATATTTACTTCCATCACGAATAGGCTTCCGAGTGGGGAAAATCCGCGGAAAGGGCTCGTTTTTGACGCAGATGTAGGGATAGGTCT
>DKOG01000197.1 GCA_002469915.1 Bacteroidetes bacterium UBA7368 | reverse complement strand
TCCCGAATGGGCGCCTACAAACCGAGGACGAATCCGTATTCATTCCAGGGCCACGGTTCAGACTGTCTGCCATGGGTATTTGAGCTAGCCGGGAAGCATGGCATTAAGGTCATTGCTATGGAGGTCACTCATGAGTCGCATATTGAGGAGATTGATGCGGCACTAGAAGCTACGGGGCGCCCTACGGGTGTCATGCTCCAGATTGGGACTAGAAACACCCAGAATTTTGAGCTTCTTAAGAGTGTGGGTAGACAGAACGAATATCCCGTCCTATTTAAACGAGGCTTCGGGATTACGCTCAACGAGAGTTTGAATGCAGCCGAGTATTTGGCCAGTGAAGGAAATCATAACGTAATCTTTGCACTTCGAGGCATGAAAAACCAAGGTGGCGACCCCCATCGAAACATGGTAGACTTTACGCACGTCCCCGTGGTGAAGCGTCTCACGCGTATGCCGGTATGTGTAGATCCCTCCCATTCCGTGGGGTCACGGGACAAAGCTCCCGACGGACTCCTAGACGTCTTTCATGCCACGGCTCAAGGCGTGATCGCTGGCGCCAACATGGTGCTTGTAGACTTTCACCCAAAACCAGCCAAAGCGCTCGTAGACGGTCCGCAGGCACTCCGCATGAATGAACTAGGATGGTTCCTAGAGGACGTTGCTATCGCACGCGAAGCGTATGAGAAGAGGTCCCGCCTCAGCGCTCGTCAGTAATCAGACGCCTGCTCGAACAAATACATCGGTAACCATTCCTTGCGCTTCTTGCTGAATACGTAACAGGTGATCCGCACCCCGAAAACTCTCGGCGTAGATCTTATAGATATCTTCCGTCCCAGACGGACGAGCGGCAAACCACCCGTTTTGAGTGGTCACTTTCAGTCCACCGATAGCCGCTCCGTTTCCTGATGCGTGCGTGAGTCGCTCAAGGATGGATTCACCAGCCAGAGAATCGGCCGACACATCTTGTGCCGACATGGAGGACAGGACAGCTTTCTGTTCTCTGTTTGCGGGCGCATCGGTGCGGGCATAAATGGGTGCGCCGTGCAGGGCCGTTAGTTCGCCATAGCGCGCTCCAGGGTCCGTTCCTGTGGTCGCCGTGATTTCGGCCGCTAGCAGATTCAAAATGATTCCGTCTTTGTCGGTGGACCAAGGCAAGCCATTTCTACTCAGAAAGGAAGCACCAGCACTCTCCTCCCCTCCAAAACCAAGCGAACCAGCGAGCAGTCCGTCTACAAACCATTTGAACCCAACAGGCACCTCGATTACCGATTTGCCAATGGCAGCCACAACACGGTCGATGATAGAAGACGAGACCAATGTTTTGCCAACTGCCTCCGTGCCTTTCCAGTTTTTGCGATGGGTGAAGAGGTAGTCAATGGCCACAGCCAAATAGTGATTGGGATTCAACAACCCGTGACCTGGGGTTACAATTCCGTGTCGGTCAAAATCCGGATCATTTCCAAACGCAATATCGAAGCGATCTTTCATCTCAATCAAACCCGCCATGGCATGCGTGGATGAGCAATCCATGCGCACCTTCCCATCTCTATCCACACGCATAAATGAGAACGTCGGATCTACCCGCTCATTCACAACCGTCAAGTTCAATCCATAGTGTTCTGCAATGACCGCCCAGTAGTAGGTGCCGGCCCCGCCAAGAGGGTCCGCTCCAATGCGTACATCTGCCTGCCGAATGGCCTCCATATCGACTACGTCATTTAAGCCCGTTATATAAGGCATCCGAAAGTCCATGGCTCGAATCGAATCACGCCCTTTTGCTGCGCCTAACCCGATCCGTTTAATACCCTTCAGTCCTGCTTTTAAATACTGATTGGCTCGGTCTTCTACCCAAGCCGTAATCGACCCATCGGCCGGGCCTCCTGAGGGTGGATTGTATTTAAACCCGCCATCTCGGGGCGGATTGTGAGACGGAGTAACTACAATGCCGTCCGCGCCGCCTTTCCCTTCCCGGTTGTATCTCAAAATAGCATTCGAAATAACGGGGGTTGGCGTGAACCCGTCGTTTTCTTGATACCGAACCTCCATCTCGTTTGCAGCCAGTACTTCCAACGCTGTGTCCGTAGCCGGTCCAGAGAGTGCATGGGTGTCTTTACCCAAGAAAAGAGGACCATCAATGCCATTGAGAACTCGGTAGTCACATATCGCTTGGGTTGTTGCCAGGATATGGTTTTCATTAAACCGCGTGTCGGAAGAGGACCCCCTATGACCCGAGGTACCAAAAGAGACCGCTTCATCGGGATCTTCTGCATTGGGTTTAAGACGGAAATAGTCTCCAATTAAAACATCTGGGTCAATAATTAACTCAGGAGGAACAGGCTTTCCGGCGAAAGGGTGGTCTGGCATCAGGTTACGGCATCAAATTATAATGTGGCGTCTCGGAATCTAAGGTTCAGCATGGTGAACAGGAATAGAATTAGATTGAATGCCCTTTCAAATTGCCCTAATGAAGTGAGCACCCTACTTTTAAGACTCACTTCAAACCGATGGACGCACGTGGATATATTAGGAATTGATATTGGCGGGACAGGAATCAAAGCGGCTATTGTGGATACGAGCACGGGTGCTTTGAAATCAGAGCGTCACCGTATCCGAACTCCCGAAAGTGCAACTCCTCAAGCTGTTTCAGCTGTGGTCGTTGAAATGATGGATCATTTCAAGTGGAACGGTCCCATAGGCTGCACCCTACCAGCGCGAGTCGAACATGGAATTGTACATACGGCGGCCAACATCCATGCGGATTGGATAGAAACAGAGGTCGACAGCTTATTTTCGATCGCCACTGGTCAGAAAGTTACTGTCTTGAACGACGCAGATGCAGCAGGTTTGGCCTCGGTTACCTTTGGGGCCGGAAAAGGTCGGATGGGGACGGTCTTTTTTATTACCGTAGGTACTGGAATCGGCTCGGCCATGTTCTTAGATGGAAAACTCGTTCCGGGGACCGAGTTGGGGCATCTTCAACTCAAAGGGCGTTCGGCTGAGCTCTACGCATCAGCCCGTGTAAAAAAGGAAAAAGAGCTAACTTGGAAAAAGTGGGCCAAGCGTTTCCAGAAATACCTTCACATGTTAGAATTCCTCTTCGCTCCCGATGCCATCATCGTGGGTGGCGGCGTCTCTCGTCCGGCTAAAATTAGGGAGTATGCGAAGTATCTGAACACCAATGCAGAGTTACTCTTCGCGACACTTGAAAATGAGGCAGGCATCATTGGGGCTGCTTGCGCCGCTGCTGTTAACGACCAAAATTAGACGGGGCAGGGCACCCTTTTGCTCGGCCTATCCCTAGTGAATGATCTCAACAAAATCGGGCACGACCAATGTCGATGGGAATCTTCGTTTCATTACCTCACTCAATGGTGCTGCTTCGTCCCGCGTCCTGAACGCTCCGATTCGAACCCGATAATAGGGCTGTCTATACAGGCTAATAACCTCTGAGGAAGAAAGGAGACCCAACTCGGCCAACTCCTCTTCTGTTTTCGAATTCAACCATCGTCTTAGTGATTCTTCGGCATTGATGGCTTCAATTCGGTCGACTGATGAAAACACCTGGACTCTAAACCCTTCCACTTCCTCAACGACACCATCATCTGCTGAGCTGGTCATCAAGATCTCGGGTACATCATGTACGATATCCTTGTCCGTCACGACTGGGGGATCCGGGAAGTTGGCCGGATTAATCTGCTCCACTTCTGACCAATTACTTGGCCCCACGACCACTACTTGAGGAGTTATATTTACAACGGGTTGGGAGGAACTGCACCCTACTAAAAGTAGGAGGAGGAAAAGGCTACGATACATCTTTCGCATGATCAATAGTCCGAATTGCTGGTAGTCCCTTTGAGAATGGCTACCGACGCACTGGCACCAATTCGCGTTGCCCCGCTCGCAATCATGAGTTCCGCATCTTTTCTGGACCGCACGCCTCCGGAAGCCTTGATGCCCATACGCGGACCCACGACTCGTCTCATCAAGGCGATATCCGCGGCGGTAGCTCCTCCTTTTGAAAACCCAGTTGACGTTTTTACAAAGTCAGCACCCGCATTTTGAGACAAAACAGATGCGATTACCTTTTCTTCATCCGTGAGCAGAGCCGTTTCAAGAATTACTTTAGTAATAATGTGTTT
>DKOG01000077.1 GCA_002469915.1 Bacteroidetes bacterium UBA7368 | reverse complement strand
CGAAAGCATAAAATTCTGTTGTTTCTCGTGGGCGATTGTAGATCAAAAGTCAATGGCCCGAAGAAGCTCCAAAAACCGGGCCAATCTAGCATTGCTGACAACTTGTCTGAGATCGGGATGATCCGTCAGGTGAGTGCGACAATTGCTGCCTCAACAGCATCAATCCTAAACGGTTTTGTCATGACTTGATTGATGATCTGTGAGTCCACGCTTAAATCAGTGTCACCCGTGAGCAAAATGATAGGTAGGTCCGGTTGCTCCTTACGAATCTGGAAGGCTAGTTCGCGGCCGCTCATTTCCGGCATGCCCTGATCGGTGATAACAATATCGAACGACAATTTATCGAAATAGGTTAAGGCCTCTTGTCCAGAACTGGCTTTGGTCACGTTATGCCCTCGAATAGACAGAAGGCGCGAGATCACATTGAGCACCATTTCCTCATCATCTACCACTAGGACACTTCTGGATTCCGCTGTTTTTGATGTTGGTACCGGGTCTGGTTTCGTCTCCTCAATGTTAGCCTGAATCGGAAAAGTGAGTGTGAATGTGGTTCCTTTTCCCAATGCTGATGACACGGATATCGCACCACCATGCTCCCTCATTATTCCCGCCGCGACTGCTAATCCCATTCCGGTTCCACGTTCTCCCTTCGTCGAATACAGGGGTTCGAACACGTGTTTTTGAACCTCGCTCGACATACCGGTACCTGTATCTGTCACAAGAATATACTCGGATCCGGCTTCAGAATGACCTGAGAAGGAAATACTTCCGCCAGCGTTTAATGCATAAACGGCGTTCAGGATTAGATTGACAAAAACATCGCGAAGTTCAGGCGCAGATCCTTCGATGGAAGGTAATTCGCCAAGAGTAGATTGGACATCAATATCGATACCTTGGCGTCTCGGTTCGTTAAACCAATACGGTTTGGTAAAAGAAATACACTCACTAACGAGGGCGGTCAGATCGATATGTTCGAAGGTGGACCGGGCTTCTTGACGGATGTAGCGCTGAATCTTGCTAATTAATTCCGCTCCATCTCGTGCAGCCTGCTCAATCGTATCCAGATGTTCTTCGCTTGATTGATGGCCTTCATGACGCCGCAATTCGACATGCCCTAGAATGCCACCCAACAGGTTGTTGAAATCATGAGCCATGCCCATAGTCATTCGACCCAACGTTTCCATTCGGTGCCGCTGGGTTTGGCTTTCTGTCCATGAAGAGGGTTCCGCCAAAATCTCGCCAGAAATAGCAACTGATACGAGTGCCGATCCCTGGGTGCCGCCAACTGGCACGAAATGCAAAAGCACCGGAGTGGGAAGGTCGCGGTCTTGTCGAGAGACCAAAAACAACGCATGCGTGACGAGTGACCCACGGGAAGCCTCACCAAAGTTTTGGCGTGCAGTTTCTGCATCTTCCGGAAGCAGTCGGGACCACAGGTCTTCCTCGTTTCCAAAAACGGAAATCCACGCGGCATTTCGGGAGTAAATATTCCCTTCAGGACCGGACGTAGCTACCAGTAAATCTGGCTCGATCATTCCGAAAGGAGAATTAATCTCTGACATGGATACTCCAAAGGGGACAGACGGTGTTCATACGCTTCTCAAACGGAACTTGCGCGTTAACCGCGCGGGTTCCGTACCTTAGGTGGTTCAAATATAGTACAATCGATCTACTCAGAAGGCAGTCTTTTTATGTGGCATGATTCTATTCTAGAAACCGTGGGTAATACGCCGCTGGTTAGACTGAACTCCCTTTTCAAGGATTTCCCCTGTACGGTACTCGCAAAAGTGGAGTATTTCAACCCAGGAGGATCGGTAAAAGACCGCATCGGGGTTGCTATGGTAGAAGCCGCAGAGCGTGACGGAAGTCTGAAGCCTGGAGGAACGATTGTAGAAGGAACGTCGGGTAATACGGGTGCAGGAATCGCGCTAGCGGCTATCACAAAGGGATACAAGTGTATTTTTACCACCACAGACAAGCAAAGTCCTGAAAAAGCCGATATGCTTCGGGCGCTCGGTGCTCAAGTGCTGATTTGCCCGACAAATGTTGCTCCGGAAGATCCACGCTCATACTACTCTGTTTCTCGAAGACTCGCAGAGGAGACGCCTAATTCAGTCTATCTCAACCAGTACGACAATCCCTCTAACGCATCAGCCCATTACGCTTCGTCCGGTCCGGAAGTCTGGGACCAGACCGAAGGCAAGATCACCCATTACGTGGCGTCTTCAGGCACGGGGGGCACCATATCTGGAACCGCCCAGTATCTGAAAGAGCAGAATGAAGATGTACAAATTATCGGAGTAGACACGTACGGATCGGTCTATTTCAAGTATTTCCACACGGGTGAATTCGATCATGCGGAAATCTATCCGTATTTGACCGAGGGGGCAGGAGAAGATATTCTTGCCAAAAACATGAACTTTAGTCTGTTGGACCACTACGTCCGTTCAAGTGATCGGGACAACATGTTAGTGACCAGACGTCTTGCCGAAGAAGAAGGGCTGTTTGTAGGCCAATCAAGCGGGCTTGCTGTAAATGGCGCCTTAAAATGGATGAATGAACACAAATCGGAGCTCACCGCAGACGATGTGATCGTGATTCTCTTGCCTGACACCGGTTTCAGATACCTCTCCAAAACCTATAATGATACCTGGATGAGGAGTCATGGTTTTCTAAGTGAGGAGACATCGCTAAAGGCTGGTGATATCATTCCCAATGCCTCTGGAAGTGCCCAGCTGGTCTCGGTTAGTCCGGCCGATACGCTTCAGGAAGCCATTGATCGTATGGTAGATCTCGGTATTTCTCAGCTTCCCGTGCTGGATAATGGATCCGTAGTTGGCAGCTTAACAGAATCTGTCGTGCTGAATAGGTTGATTGAAGAACCTGATGCACGTGAACATCCTGTCTCGGACAACATGGGCGCTCCATTTCCTGTTGTAGATCGTGACACCCCTTTGGACGGTCTGATTTCGTTGCTGAAAGAGGCCCCCGGAGCCATCCTTATTTCAGAAGTGGATGGCACCTTTTCAATTATTACCAAAAGTGACCTGATCGGAGCTCTTGCAGCACAATCAAACTCAGGATCCTAAACCTCATTATGAAAGACAACAAAGAAGACAAGAAGGGCAACGGCCCGCAAATAAATATCGAGCTATCTGAAGAGATAGCGGAAGGCACGTATTCAAATCTGGTCATGCTCGCGCACTCCTCAGAGGAGTTTATTCTGGATTTTATTCGGGTTATGCCGGGCGTTCCTAAAGCCAGAGTTAAAAGCCGCATAATCGTGACTCCACAGCATGCGAAACGGCTACTCAGAGCGTTAGCAGAGAATATAGAGCGGTTTGAGAGGGCACACGGAGAGATTGACGATAGCGCTCAGCAGGGACCAGCTGTTCATTTTGGAATGCCCGGCGGAGAAGCCTAAACACGCTCTTATTTGGGGACACGCCAGAGCACCAGGCCCGCAAAAATCAAAAACAGAATATGTGGCAGCCACGCGGCAGTGATGGGTGTAATGGTGTTCGCGTACCCGAAAGGTTCAATCAGTTTCATCAGAGCCAAATAGACAAAGGCGATGAAGAGGCCAATTCCCAGTTGTACGGCTTGCCCACCCTTTCTGCGGACGGACGCAAGAGGAACGGCTAGTAGAATGAGAATGAAATTGGCGAATGGGTAGGAATATTTACCGTAGTACGTGACGAGAGACTGCCCGATTCGATTTGCTCCCGTGCGCTTAAGGGTGTCCAAATAATCTCTGGCTTCCCCGATCGTCATGGCCTCCACATCTCCACTAGTCCTGGCTAAATCACGAGGCCGGATGGATAGGGTGGTGTCTAAACGGACTACTTCCCAGCGCTCAAACTGCCCGTCTTCTTGAAAAGAGACGATTACAGGGTTTAGCAAGCGCCAGACGGAAAGCGAGTCTATCCAAGTCATTCTATCCGCATCGATACGTTCCACCATAACACCGTCCTTGGTGTACGATTGAAAGGTGACCGCCGTGGCTGTTTTTGAGTTCCGCTCGTAGAAGTTCACGGAAATGATACTTCCCGGGGAGTTTTGCCGATGAATATTGGCGTATTCGGCACCTGAGGCTGCGTCCTTTGTGTAGTCCTGCTCAAAAGCGATTCGCGTCCTGTTGGTTTGGGGCACAATCCAACCGTTAAACCAAAACATGAAGCCAGTTACAAAAACGCCGACAAGGACAAAGGGGAGTAAGAGTCGGTATAAAGAAACACCGGCGGTTTGAAGAGAAGCTATCTCTAGTTTTTGGGAAAGTCTCCCCGTAAGAAATACGGCAGATATAAAAAGAGCCAGAGGAGAAGTGAGGCGAACAATCTCTGGAATGTAGTTTGGGTAGTACACAAAAAAGACTTCTTTCATGGTTGCCCCTCGATCCATGAAGTCATCGATGTACTCTACGTAGTGTAGAACGACGAAAAAAATGATTAATCCCCCTGTTAAAAGGAGATATCCCATCAAAAAACGTTTGATAATGTGGAGATCGTAGGTCATTCTGGGGCTCCGCTTAAAAGAAACGGAGAATTAAGACGTCATTCGTTCAGAAAGAGAGTATATGCTTTCCGGTCATCGTAGTTTTCATTTCGTCAAGTATACGTATTTCCAGAACCGATGAAAGTCCACGAATACCAGGCCAAAGAAATTCTTGCTCGCTACGGCGTACCAGTACAGAGAGGCGTTTTCGCCACGACGACTGAAGAGGCTGTTGCTGCTGCAACTCAATTGCATACAGAAACGGGCACCGACCTGTTTGTTGTAAAAGCGCAAATCCACGCTGGTGGTCGAGGAAAAGGGGGCGGAGTTAAACTCGCCCGCTCAATCGATGAAGTGCGTGAAAAAGCGGATGCCATTCTTGGCATGATGCTAAAGACGCCTCAAACAGGTCCCGCTGGACAAAAGGTACGCTCTGTACTGATTGCCGACGCGGTCGATATCGACAAAGAATTCTATTTGGGGATTACCCTTGATCGAGGCAATAACCAGCCTGTGATCATGGCCTCAACGGAAGGAGGGGTAGAAATTGAGACAGTCGCCGAAGAAACGCCTGACTTGATTCTGAAAGAATGGGTTGATCCTGTGATCGGTCTGCAAGGCTTTCAGGCTCGTCGTCTGGCGTTCGGACTCGGTTTTGAGGGCGATTCCTTCAAGAAAGCCGTTAAGTTCATCATGGCACTCTACCGGGCCTACGACGAAACGGATTGTTCAATTGCCGAAATCAATCCGCTGACGTTGACCACGGATGGGGATGTACTGGCCATTGACGCGAAGCTCAATATTGATGACAACGCTCTGTTCAGACACAAGGACATTGCTGAGCTCAGAGACGTCCACGAAGAAGATCCTTTGGAAGTCCAAGCGTCCGAGCATCACCTTAATTACGTCAAGTTGGACGGAAATGTAGGATGCATGGTAAATGGTGCGGGTCTGGCCATGGCCACTATGGACATTATTAAACTTGCAGGCGGTGAGCCAGCTAACTTCTTGGACGTTGGCGGTTCAGCCAATCCCACCACAGTCGAAGCTGGCTTTCGGATCATTATGAAAGACCCTGAAGTGAAGGCCATTCTGGTCAACATCTTTGGTGGAATTGTTCGATGTGATCGCGTCGCCAAGGGTGTAGCTGAAGCTGCCCGCAAAGTTGACATGTCGATCCCTCTCATTGTGCGCCTCCAAGGGACCAATGCTGAAGAAGGAAAGCAGATACTGGATGAAAGCGGGTTGGCGCTTGAAACGGCCACCTTGTTCCAAGAAGCTGCCGACAAAGTAACAACTGCACTGGGTGGATAGCCCTCTGTGCAGGATCCATCAGTACATGATCGTAGAGGAGCCTCTGTTCGGCTCGTAGACGTTTCACGTCACTTTGGTGATGTGAAGGCCGTCGATAACATATCTCTTGAGATTCCAGCAGGCTCCTTTTTTTCGCTGTTGGGCCCAAGTGGATGTGGTAAGACTACAACGCTACGAATTGTCTCAGGCTTTGAGTCTCCGGATAGTGGCTCTGTTCTCATCGGAGATGAAGATGTAACGTCCTTGGATGCCCGTAAGCGCCCAACGGCGATGGTCTTTCAGAATTATGCTCTATTCCCTCATATGACGGTGGGCGAGAATGTGGAGTATGGCCTCAAAGTGAGGAAGATGCGCACGCAAGAGAGACGCTCAGCCGTCCTCGAGGCCCTTCGCCGTGTGGACTTGGAGGCATTCGTAGACACTCCGGTAACTTCGCTGTCTGGCGGACAACAGCAACGCACCGCGTTGGCGCGGGCTGTAGCCATTGAACCGGAAGTGATTCTATTTGATGAGCCTCTTTCCAATCTAGACGTTGCCTTGCGCATGCAGACGAGATTGGAGTTAAAAAGCCTTCAGCATCGATTGGGATTAACGAGTATCTATGTGACCCACGATCAAGAAGAGGCACTAGCCCTTTCGGATCAGATTGCAGTAATGCGATTGGGGAAAGTCGTTCAGGTTGGTAGCCCACAAGGTTTGTACAACGAACCTTCCACCTCCTTTGTCGCCTCATTTCTGGGCGGAAGCAATATCGTAACGGACCCATCCTTGGTGCACAGCCTGACTGGCAGAGACTTAGAAAAGGGAAAGGCCCTAGCCGTCCGGGCTGAACATCTACGAATAGACGCGCGTTCCGATTTGAAAGCGAGAGTGGTAAACAGGCAGTTTTTAGGGATGATTACCGAGCTTGAAGTTGAGCTTCAAGGAACTCGCTTTAAAATGCGCTCGACGGACGACGTGGGTGACGAATCAACCATAGCTGTGTCCATCTCCGATCACCGATTTGTGATCCATGACCAGTAGATCTATAAGAACGATCCGAATCGGTCTCTTACGTCTGACTTAGGTTGGCGTATTCTTAGCAAGTCTCGGAGGTGTCCGCTTTTTACGTGGAGGTCAAATCCCCAAGACTGATACGATCCGAAAGGAATCCAATTGAACGCCATCTGCCAGCAATCGAAATCTCGGGCGAGAGCGATGTTGGTTGTAGCCATTCGCTTACTTTCTAGGTCATAGCCCGTGCGACTCGCTACTTTCCAGTTTGGTGTGAGGCTGAAGTCTATCGTGGCGTTAAGAATGGCCCGTTTGATACTGGATGCTCCAGTATGGGTGGACCCCATCGTGAAGTCTAAAATGAGAGACCACGGAATGGAAAAATCGGTGGACGGGGATCGGAAGGTATTCTGGAGCATCGACGCGCTAGCGCCAGACCCGAATCCCGGCTGTGATCCGACCATGCCCGCTCTTGGTGTTGTAAGGGGTCGATCTCCAGCACCTCTCTTAGATCGTAAAGAGGTTCGGATTGTGAGGTTCGTTGAGGTTAAACGTCCAAGTGGAGAGGTTGGCGAAAAAGCGGACTTCGAGATGGTCCTTCCTATTTCTGAGACTTGATAGGGCGAATAGCTTCGGCGAATATCTACATCCACCTTACCCAATATTCTCGTTCGCCCGGAAAGACTAATGGCGCCCATTTTGAGTGAGTCGGCAGCGAAGTTGTAGGAAGACGATAGGTTGAAGTCAAACAGCTTCAGAGTAGAGGGACGAGAACGTGAATTCGTATCGGTGCTGTCTGATTCAACCGGCTTGGTTTCGAAGGTGTTGTTCATTGAGAAGGTCAACGCTTGTTGGCGTCCTCTACCTACACCAGAAACCACGGGGTAGATGACTTCCTCACCCTGGGAATTGACATAGGATTTGGTGTTACCCCAGCGATCGGCATAAAAATCAGGCCGATAGGAAAAGCCAATATTAGGGCGAATCGTATGCCGGATGTTTTTGTAACCAAATCCTCCGATAGGAAACATCCCGTAGAATGTTGTACTCATGGAAAGAGAGGTACTGAATTGTCGAAGGGCAAAGAACCCGGGGTCATGCGTCACGCCAACGGCGGCTGTTTCTTCGTCTAATTCCTTTACTTCTGTATCCAGGTACCAGTCTTCGGTGTAACTGATGCTTGGATTAAAGTTTAGGTTCACGTTTCCAAGTGCTGGCAACTTTCGAATGGAAAAGGGAGCTGAAATCGGAATCCGATGCGTGGCCCTGAAGTCAAATTGCCGACTACTTCCCGTTGCCCGTTCGTAGTCCTCACTCGAGGTAAGCGCATCTAGCCATGTTAATTCGGCAGCTAACGTATCGCCTCTGGCTAGCAATTCAGCTTCATCTAGCGGGGAATAGCTGAAGCGATTGTTAACCGGC
>DKOG01000175.1 GCA_002469915.1 Bacteroidetes bacterium UBA7368 | reverse complement strand
CCCTGGCTCTATACCGATATTGGCGTTCGTATTCTGGCTGAAATGGGAACAATTCCTGTAAATCACCCCTTCGGAGATTGGTTGGCGACCTATGCCGATCCCGTGTTTATCACGTACACCAATGAGTTGTTAGCGCATATGGAGCGCATTGCAGAAGGTGTGGGAAGTGAGGTAAAAACAAAAGCTATGCATGGCTTTGATTTGAGTGTCCGATATGAATGGATGTTCTGGGATCAAGCCTGGAATTTGCAGTCCTGGCCGGTATAACTCGAAAAGGATAACCAGTAGATATGAAAGCAATTGTTGTCGGTGCGGGAGTAGTAGGGTTCGACGTAGCGAAATTGTTGTCGCACGCCGAGCATGATGTCGTTGTGATAGATATCGATGCAGAGTCTTTGTCTCATGTAAATGATAAACTCGATGTCATGACGATCGTGGGAAACGCGACATCCACGAATACATTGGAGCAGGCGGGCATTCGGGATGCACGCATGCTGATTGCTGTCACGGCCATCGATGAGGTAAACATTATCGCCTGCATGTTGGCCGATCGGTTGGGCGTGCCAACTACCGTAGCCAGGGTTCGCTCTGATGAGTTGTCTAACACGCAAGCGGTCTTGAATACGGAAGACTTTGGCATCGATCTGGTCATTCATCCCGAGGAAAGTGCAGCAAATGAAGTCATCAGGCTCATACGCCGGGCAAGTGCCACCGATGTGATCATGTTAGCTGACGATAGACTCCACCTTGTAGGTCTGCGATTGGATCCAGACAGCCCGGCCATTGGAAGAAGCATTCAGGATTTGAGTTCAGGTCAAAATGCCCCCCAGTTTAGAATAATGGCCCTCGCCCGAGGTATTCGGACTATTCTACCTACCGGAGATGAACGCCTACGGAAAAACGATCAGGTTTTCATTTTGGGACGACCTAAGTCGATTCCACCCGTATTAACGCTTCTTGGGAAATCCGATAGGCGGATCGAGAATGTCATGATTCTCGGTGGATCAGAGATCGGCGCCAAAGTGGCCTTTCAGCTGAGTCAGGAAAAGCATAAGAGTATTAAGTTAATTGTTTCAGATCGGCAAAGGGCAGAAGAGCTGGCCGAGCTGCTGGGATCTGTTCTCGTGATCCACGGCGAGCATACGGACATCGATTTGCTCGTAACCGAAGGATTATCAGACATGGATGCTTTTGTCGCGGTCACGAACGACGAAGAATCTAACTTAGTGACCTGTTTGCTGGCCAAGCATCTTCAAGTTCGAAAAACAGTGGGACTGCTTTCTAAAGGGGCCTACATTCCCATTTCCCAATCCATTGGGTTGGATGCGGCCGTTAATAAAAAACTGGCCGTTTCTAGAGAAATTATGCGATTTCTGAGGGGTAAACACGTTAAAAGTGTAGCCTCGGTTCACGGTCTGGATGCGGAGATCTTGGAAATCGAAGCCAATCAAAACGCTGCGATTACCCAAGACATGCTCATGAACGTGTCGATGCCGCGCGGGGTGCTTATTGCAGCGCTTATTCGAGGCAAGAATGTTGAAATCGCAACGGGACTGACTCAGATAGAAGCTGGAGACCGTGTGTATGTTTTTGTACTACCAGAATCCATTTCGAAAGCTGAACGGCTGTTTGAGCGACGATAACCGATAATAATTATGGTTCTCAATTACCGAGCAGTCCTCTTTACCCTTGGGATTCTTGTCTTTTTTTTGGGTATCGCGCTGCTTCTGCCCATGCTAGTTGCTCTGCTTTACGGTGAGCCGGAATGGTGGACCTTTGGCGTAACCGCACTGGGATCGCTCATTGTAGGTACAGTAGCGTGGATTCAGCGTTCTCGATCTCAAACCGAACTTCAGATACGAGATGGGTTTGCTATCGTGGCGATGGCTTGGGTGGTGTTGTCTCTCATCGGAGCATTGCCTTTTGTAATGGGCGGGGTGTTGGAATCGTATACAGACGCCTTCTTTGAGACCATGAGTGCGTTTACGACCACAGGTTCGACCATTTTCGGAGGGGCTGGAAATCCAGACATCGAAGACGTTCCGCATGCATTCCTCTTTTGGCGCAGTCTTGCACATTGGATGGGCGGGATGGGTATAATCGTCCTTACACTAGCCATCCTACCGCTGCTAGGCGTAGGTGGTATGCAGCTTTATAAGGCGGAAGTGCCGGGGCCGTCGGCTGATAAGCTGACACCGCGTGTACAGGAAACGGCCAAACGTCTGTGGATGATTTACGTGGGCATTACGTTTGTTGAGTTTCTGGTTCTATTGCCTGCCATGAACACCTTTGATGCCATAAATCATGCTTTTGCAACGATGGCGACTGGTGGGTTTTCTACTAAAAATGGGTCAGTAGGGCAGTTTGGGTCAGCCTATATCGACTGGGTGATTACCATTTTTATGTTTCTGGCGGGGGTCAACTTTGCGCTTCATTTCCGCATGCTGCGTGGGAAAGCGATCACGGTTTTTCGGGACACCGAATTTCGCGTTTATGTAGGAATCACTTTGGTGGCCACCTTGCTCATTACGATTGGTACTTGGGCACCGGCCATGGGCTATTTGCCTTCGTATGAAACGGAGGGGGGCTTTCTGGGCTATGCCACCTTCATGGAATCGCTTCGGTATGGTGCATTCCAGGCATCCGCCATTATTACGACGACAGGGTTTGGGACCGCGGATTATGAAATATGGCCACCGCTGGCCGTGGGGATCATCTTTATTTGTTTTTATATCGGGGGCATGGCCGGGTCCACTGGTGGTGGAGTAAAGGTGATCCGTCATGTTCTCATGTTTAAGAATTCATTCAAAGAGATCAAGCAGCTGATTCATCCCCAAGCCATCATGCCTGTGCGCCTCGGAAATAAAGTGGTATCCCAGGAGGTGATGAAGAACGTGCTCTCCTTTATCGTTTTGTATCTGGGATTGATAGGATTTGGCACCATGGCCATGTCATTTCTAGGTCTTGATATTCTGACTTCGTTTGGAGCCACTCTGTCTAGTGTAGGCAACGTTGGTCCGGCATTTGGAACGCTCGGACCTACGGAGAACTATGCTCATCTTCCTCAAATGGCAAAATGGGTACTATCCTTTCTAATGATGGCTGGGAGGCTGGAAATCTTTACTGTGATCATTGTTTTCGTTCCGGCATTCTGGAAACGCTGATTCGGTTCAGGGTCGGAATCTGACCATTCGGCTTAAAATCGCCTGTCCACAGCGTAGCTGGCACGGGCTTTGAAACATATAAAGGCAGAACCCGCATCGGGTTCTGCCTTTTGTTTTGGTTTGGATGGTCCGACCGCAAGAGAGAGGTGATCAACTTCGGCGTAATTATTTACCGAGGAGGAAGACAAAATGGGCGCATACGAATACCTAGAAAAATAGGTAAGAAGCACGGCAGGCGGATCACTCGCTTGGGAACGGTCTATATTTGCCCATACCGGCAAATGGACCCCTGAAGAGCTAATCGATGCGGCAGTTGATATCGCCTGGGACGTGTTCTATCACGTGAACGCACTCGAGCGTCCTGCTCTTGATATTGCCCGCAGTGGCAATTACTTTGTGATTAGCACACTCAAAGTCGAGAATAATGACTTTTTAAGCTTGGCGGCCTGAAGCCTGAAGATGGGTAGCTAGGATAGGTCGCGATACCCGAAGTAGTGAAGTACGAATCGCATTTTCTGCGCTTTCATCTTCCCAAAACCGGGTAGTTTGATGAGTCGCTTCTGGATGACATCAAATGAAGCCCCATCGTCCCAAAGTTTTTCAGTCTTACCCTCATAATCCGATACGATAATCTGAGCAATGTCACGGGTACGTTCTGCCATTACATTCGTGAAACGATGCACAGCCGGTTTTTCAGCGAACATCTCCCGTAGTTCGTCCAAATCGGTGGTGGCGATTTTATGCATGTCCAGATGTCCAAGGCGCTCCATGAGGCGCTGAGGCCCTGTGAACGCATATTCTGCACGCACACGTTGATCGTAGAGCATTCCCAGCAGGGCAGCCTCAGGCCTATCCATGATGAACCGGTCTGATGCTTCATCACCGATGAGGGTGCCTTCAGTTTTGAAGCGTTCCATCATGCGGACCAGACCACCGTCTAAGGTACCGTAGTCGAGAAGTGTTTTGGGGTAAGCCATTCGTTTATGTACTACTGGTTGACGGAATTACAGGTTACCGATACGTTTCCATTTCGGGCCTTCGGGCGTGTCCATTATCTCAACTTTAAGCGCTGTCAGTTCATCTCGAATTTCGTCTGCTCGTGCCCAGTTGCCCTCGGCCCGCGCCTTTGTTCGTTCAAGGAGTAAGGGTTCGACAGCGGCTGCTAATGGATCCATGGCATCATCCGAAGATCCTGTTTCAGACGAGGTATACACGACTCCCAAAATATCATTCATATCGCGAAGCCAGGCTCGAATGGAGGATTTGTCTGAATCCGAGACATCCGATCTGGATAGAATCATTTTTGTGCCACCAAACAGAGCGGCTAGCGCGGATGGCGTGTTGAGGTCTTCCGTAAGCGCATCGAGTGCGCGTTCATACATTCCCTTGAGGATGACACCGAAATCTCCTTCGTATGCACAGTCTCCGGAATCAGGGTGCCCAGATAGTTGAATGACTTCCTCAAGGCGCTCGCGATGTCGCACGTTTCCTTTCAGGGTCTTCATGGTGAAGTTGAACGGCTTGCGGTAATGGCCGGACAGCAGCGTCATGCGAACGGCGAGTGGATCTATATTTTTGCCACCATCTTCCTCGGCCGCAGAGAGGTCTCGAACCGTAAAGAAGTTGCCGAGGCTCTTGGACATTTTCTCGCCCTCGACCTGAAGGAATCGAGTGTGCACCCAATGGGTGGCAAATGGCTTGCCCGAAAGTGATTCAGATTGAGCTATTTCACATTCGTGATGCGGAAAGATGAGATCTTCTCCACCCGCATGCAGATCTAACGTCTCTCCTAGGTAACTCATAGACATGACGGAGCATTCAATGTGCCAGCCTGGGAAGCCCCATCCCCACGGACTGTACCATTGCATGAGGTGCTTATCGTCCTTTTTCCAAAGCGCAAAATCCCGAGGATCCTTTTTTTCATCATCAATAACAACATCCCGGACGCTCTGTTCGAGGTCATTGTCTAACGTGTTGCCTGATAACTTGCCGTAGTTAGGGAATGAGGTAACCGAGAAATAAACCCCCTGAGATGTCTCATAGGCGTGGCCTTTTTCAATCAGTTGTTCTACCGCCGAAATCTGTTCTCGCATATGCTCCGTGGCACGAGGACGGATGGTTGGCTCCAACAAATTGAGACGATGCCAATCCTCAATAAGGGTATCTGAGTAGTAGCGAGCCAGATCCCAAACATTAGCAAATTGCTCTCCCTCTTTTGATTTGAGAGCTTTCACCATGCGATCTTCGCCCTCTGGATCGGTAAAGTCGTCTTCGGTGAGGTGACCAACGTCCGTTATATTCGTGGCGTAGGTTACATCCCAGTCTAGAGCGCGGGCCGTTCGGAAAATCAAATCAGCCGTCACAAACGATCTGAAATTTCCAATGTGTGCGTAGGAATACACGGTTGGACCACACGAGTAAAAAGAGAGGTGGTTCTTTTTCTGCGTCCGAACGGGCTCAACACTGCGGGTGAGCGTATTGTATATCCTGAATTCCCTAGACAATGTACTTAGTGCTTTCGTGGTAGTTAGCTTGAAGCCAAACGTTTGCTTTCTCGGCGAACGCAATCGTGTTTTAATGGTTCACTTTCTTAGATTATTCGATAGCAGGAAAGGGCTCGATACCGTGACGGGAATGTAACAGTTTTATGCTCGTCTAACAGGGGAAACTCATCACATTACACTAGAAGCATGCGATCTTCAATCAATATTTTTAGCCTCCTGCTAGCGGTCACTCTACTATCGGTAGCTGGGGCACCTGGAGCATTTGCGCAAGGCATGAGAGGAACTCCCGAAGAACAGAAGGCTGCTTTTGAAGAGCGGTTTGCGGAAATGGCCACGACATTGGAATTAGATGCTGAGTCATCACCCAAGGTTAAAGATATACTGTGGGCTGCTCAAGAAAAACGAATGGAAATGATGTCTTCGCTCAGAGGTGGTGGTGGCGGAGGAGGAAACCTAGCGCGTAATGGCATGCGGGCTAAAATGGCCGAGATGGATAAAGAAACCACAGCTGCTTTGACCGATGTACTCACCGAGGATCAATTGAAAAAGTACCAAGAGATCGTAAGCTCTAGTAGACGAGGTCGTCAAGGTGGGCAGCGTCGAGGTCAACGAGCAGGAAATCCGCAATAAAGCGAATTGCAATTATCTATTCCCATATCTCACTGGCTCACGCTTCCCTCTCGATTGTTAGTAGAGAAAGTCGCGGCCCCATCTATTTCGATCAACTCTTCGGATGAAGTGCTGATCGGAGCGACATTGGGGGGGGACGATAATGCATTCCGCATTTTAGTGGATCGATTTATGGATGAGGTCTCGCGAACTGTTACAGGGATGTTAGGACCCGTTGCCGAGGTCGATGATGTGGTTCAGGAAGTGTTCATTAAACTGCATCGATCGTTGACTTCGTTTCGTGGAGATTCATCTCTCAAGACGTTTGTTATTCGCATGGCTATTAACAAGAGTCTCGATGCTCTTCGCAAGCGAAAACGGGCCAGATGGCTTCAACCCTGGTCTCTTGCTGAGGACCAGGACCCCGTGTCCTCCGCGAATTCCGATGGGAATATTGAATCTGTTGAAAGAAAAAGGGAATTGAGAAGGGCCATTGATCGTCTACCTGATAACCAGAAGGCAGTCATTGTGCTCAGAATGATTGAGGATCTATCGACACAAGAAACGGCTACAGCACTGAATCTTCCATATGGAACGGTGTTATCGAGACTTAAGAGAGGTCTCGACCGATTGAAAAGTGATCTTGAATCGTCCACCTGGCTCGACTGAAAAGGAAACATAGACTATGAGTATTGCACAACACCATCATTCAAGCGAAGCTGACGTTCCGGAGGGACTTTCTCAGGAGCTCCGTATGCTTGTGCATGAGGAACGGGATGAGACTATGATGTCCATGCCCACAGAACGTGTGATGCGTGCACTCGGCGCATCTCGCTCCTGGAAAAAAGAAAATGTCTTGTCGTTGGAGTTGGTCAGCTGGTTCCGACCCGTAGTCCTTGCCGGTAGTTTTGTCATTTTGATGCTCATTGCCTACAACGTCAAGCTTTCAAGTACAAACGATTACGATCAATCCCCAACTGAAATGTTATTGGGATTGCCGCCGGTAACCGTTGCTTCCGCCTACGAATTGTCGATTGAGGACCATTAGGTCTGCGTTATGAAATTACACACGAAAACCATATTCGTTCTTCTCGGAACGCTAGCCATCGGGCTGGCGCTGGGGGCGCTTGGTCAAAGTACCATGCATAATCGTCGAATGGAGAAGTTGACTGAAATGCGCCGTCTGGGAGGTCTCTACGGTCAAATAGATCGTTATATCGATCCGATTGATCAGGTTCAGCAAGACACGCTCGTAGCCATTTCTCATCGTCATCAGGATCGATTAGACAAACTGTACAAAAGGTATCGCTGGTATCGGTCGGGCTTCATGGACTCTCTTCGAACGGAACTTGTACCTGTGCTAGACTCTTCGCAAGTAACTGCTCTTACTCCCTGGTTTGACAGAGCGACTCGACGTCGAGGCGCAGCGACAGGGGATAGCACATCGGTTCAATCCTCAAGTGAGTCGAACGCTGATTCCACTACATCACGTCCGTAACCCGGAATTTCAAAGCTCTTTGAGAGCACTTTATCTACAATGAAGAAGACTATTGCTATTATAGTTGTACTGATTGCTGTTGTGGCAACGATTTGGTACACGAACAGTGCAGAAGCTGTATCTAGATTGGAATACCGCTTCGTTTCGGTTGAAACAGGAGACCTAGAGTCGGTTGTAGCATCGACCGGAAATTTGAATGCTGTGACGACCGTTCAGGTTGGAACGCAGGTTTCTGGAATCGTGAATCGCATATATGTGGATTTTAATGACAAGGTATACCGAGGTCAGATAATCGCTCGCATAGACACGACTTTATTGGTCAGTTCAGTCAGGGACGCCCGTGCAACGATGACTCGAAACCAAGCCCAATTGGATTTTTCTAGGACTGAGTATGACCGGATTAAGGGTCTGTTCGACAAACAATTTGCGACTGAAGTGGAGCTAAACCAGGCTAAGTACAATCTGGATTTGGCTGAGGCGACCATCGTTTCGACCCAAATCAGTCTTGAACGAGCCCAGCGAAATCTAGATTATGCGACGATCGTATCTCCGATTAACGGCGTTGTAGTAGAGCGGAATGTTGATGAGGGTCAGACGGTGGCTGCGTCTCTGAATACGCCTCAGTTGTTTCTGATCGCAAATGACCTTGCGTCCATGGAAATATTGGCTTCGGTTGATGAATCCGACATTGGTTTGATTGAAGAGAGTCAGGAAGTGCGCTTTACCGTTCAAGCCTATGATGAAGCGATGTTTGCGGGTACCGTGCGCCAGGTCCGATTGCAGTCTTCGATTCAGGAAAATGTAGTCACCTATACTGCTGTCATCGATGTAGACAATTCAGATGGCAAGCTGCTTCCAGGAATGACCGCGACGGTTGAGTTTTTGATTGATCAGGCCTCAGATGTGATGAAGGTGCCGAATGCAGCGCTTCGTTTTCGTCCGAATGAGCAAATGATGACCGAAATGATCGCTCAAAGGGAGGCTCAGCAAAAAAGCACAGAGAGCTCTTCAGGTGAACAGCGTCCCAGTGGAGGTTTTGGACGACCGACGGGTGGACGAGGTGGTTTTGGTGGTGGAGCCTCTGACACAGTTATGTTGTGGTATCTCAACGAAAACGGGGATATTCAGGTAGCTAGAGCACGAACAGGAATCACAGATGGATCGATGACGGAGGTTATCGGCGCATCTCTTGAAGCCGGAATGCAGGTGATATCAGGAGTTTCTGTCACTGAGTCAGAGGGCGGATTTAAGAATCCGTTCCAAAGTAAAAATGATCAAGGATCCCGTTTTAGCCGCGGTGGCGGATTTTAATACCCAGGCTCAACAGCATTAGATAGGAAAATCATGAGCGATACCACTGCGGTTGTCGACATTCGCGATGTACGTAAAACGTATATCATGGGTAAAACAAAAGTCCATGCCTTGCAAGGGATCGGGGTGAATGTATGTGCAGGAGAAATGGTCGCCATCATGGGTGCATCAGGATCCGGTAAGTCTACGTTGATGAATATTATTGGTGGCTTGGACTATCCCACATCTGGATCGTACTTCCTCGATGGCATTGAAGCCAATAAGTTGGGGAAAAACGAATTAGCCGATATACGTAATGCTAAAATTGGCTTCGTATTTCAGGGGTTTAATTTGCTCGCGAGAACTTCGGCTCTGGAAAATGTGGAGCTTCCACTTCTATACGATCGAACTGGGCGAATTAAGAACCACAAAAAGGCAGCGCTTGAATCTTTAAACCTAGTAGGATTGGGTGATAGGGTAGACCATCACCCCAACGAGCTTTCAGGTGGGCAGCAGCAGCGTGTAGCGATAGCCCGTGCTCTCGTGACCAACCCTAGTCTGGTGCTGGCAGATGAGCCAACAGGGAATCTGGATAGTCGCACTACCGTAGAGGTTATGCAGCTTTTTCAAGAGTTGAATGACCGCGGTATTACCATTCTATTGGTTACACACGAAGACGATGTAGCCCGTTATGCCAAACGCGTCATTGAACTCCGAGATGGCCGTGTCATCAAAGACGTCGTACAAACGCCAGATTCTGCTGCAGAGGATCTGAAAAAATTACTGGCCTCGAACGCTGACGAAGACATCGAGAACAACGCTAGCACCGCTGAAACCGC
>DKOG01000024.1 GCA_002469915.1 Bacteroidetes bacterium UBA7368 | reverse complement strand
CATGGGATTATTTGTCGATTCATATGATTGGGTCACGTTGCCGAATACCATTGGAATGAGCCAATTTGCAGACGGTGGCGTGGTTGCTACCAAACCATATATCGCCTCGGGTCGATACGTGGATCGCATGAGTAACTACTGCTCAGGGTGCCGTTTCCAACCATCAAAAGCAACCGGAGACGATGCCTGCCCCGTTACCACGTTGTATTGGTCCTACCTCATGGAACACGAAGACCTTCTTGCGGCCAACCGTCGCATGGGATTCCAGGTAGCCAATCTGCGCCGAAAGTCCCCGGAAGAACGTGCAGAAATCCTAAAGCAACGCGATGCATGGCTAGCAAAAACGCTTAACACATCATCAGGTGATTCGCCACCACCGTGCTCGAAAGGACCCTCCAATTAGGACCGAGAAGTACCTAACGACGAGTAGCTGTCTTGCTTACTAGTTGTAGATCAGTCTATCATTAATCATCTGCACGGGCCTGTTCGTTGATTCACCCATCAAGTCGTAAAACCAATCAACTTGATCCTGTGTTACTGAAACCTGCTCCGCCAAAACCAACCACGTTACTCCCTCGCTACACGGTGGAGTGGTGAGCGAACCATCGAATCGATAATACTGACGATCAGCGGGAAGCAAAGATTCAACATTAAACAAGGGCTCGATTGCAGAAGCTTCTTCCACGGTATCTAGCTCACGGCCCCAAATGGACTCAAGGGCACTATTTTCTGCTCCCAACTCAAAAAGTACGGCCAGTACAGTAAGCTTACCCTCTTCATTTGCATGGACCAAGTGCATTTCCATCGGAAAGGACTCCCCTTCAATCGTGTTCTCACTCGGAGAGTGAAAATGAAACTGCAGAAGTTCAAATGATTGATTGTCTACACTGAGCATACTCCCAGCGTCAACATTGACTTGAACCGTATGGCCCTTGTTCACAATGGAAGATCCACCATCGACATAGGCAATTTCAAGAGGGCTTAGATCTGCCTCGGTGAATGCAGATAGTTTATAGGAGATTGGGCCATACCATCTCCACATAGCTGATAATCGGCATTTAATGAAGCCCAGTATTCCGGTCCCGTAGCTCCTGCGTACGACCAGTGAGGCGACTCCGAATGAGAGGATTCAGAATGAGAGGATTCAGAATTGTTCGTACAAGAGGTAAGAAAAAGAGCTAAGAATAGAGGGGAGAGCTTTTTCATCGTGTTCAATCGTTGGAGACAGTGTAAAGGCCGCTAGCAGGCCTGTAGGATTAGGCAAGCAACCGCTGAATAGATAGAATTCCTGTTTCTAAGCACTTATTTAGATCAATTATAGTCTTACACTACCGGCTTAGCTAAGTACGGTATAGCAAGGTCCAGTTCCATATACAGATCAGCGGTCAAATACGGCTGGCTTTCGGGAAGTGACTTTTCAACAAATCCCATGGATTGGTACAGTTTAACGGCTGCAGTAAGCTTCGTGCTAGACAGCAACGACACTTTCGTAGCGCCCAACCGTTGCGCTTGCCGAATCGCGTGTTCAGTCAATCTGCGGCCTAGACCTTGGCCACGCACCTTGGGGTCGACAGCTAACTTGATGAGCTCAAACTCAACTTGCGATATCTTAACAAGGGCACACGTTCCAACTACTCGTTCCCCTTGCAAGGCAACAAAAATCATCCCTCCAGAGCTTAAAATGGATTCATTTGGCGTGTACAAATGAACTCCGTCTTCCTCTTCATAAAGATCATGGGCATCCAACCATTCACGGTTAAGACGAGCAAAATCCGAAGCAAATTTATCCTGATAAGACGTAATTCTTGTAGGAGAGTCCATGGACGAAAGGAGAATTGAGATTCAGGAAAGTAGAACGCATCAAGGCTCAATAATATGAAAGCCGGCAGATCTATGTTTCGCATGGGATCGCTGTGCCAAAGCGAGCAGTTCTACCGCCTTTAGCCGATTGTTGGAGCCCGAAGGAAGCGCTCGTTAAATACCTTTGCCGTGCATAGAGTGGTTCTCATTCGATTGAACCAAATCCCACTTATTTCCATAGAGGTCTTCAAAAACAGCAACTGTTCCATAATCAAATTCGGTAGGTTCTCTCACAAATGAGACCCCTTTAGCTTTCATTGTTGAGTAATCTCGCCGGCAATCATCCGTGTGCAAGAATAAGAACACCCTACCCCCTGTTTGATTTCCGACCCTTGAACGTTGCTCCTGCGTTGAAGCTTTTGCTAGCAGCAAAGTAGCTCCTTTCGAACCCGGCGGAGCTACAATTACCCATCGCTTACCCTGATCTTCGAGATACGTGTCTTCTACTAGTTCAAAGCTCAGCGTCTGAGTAAAAAATGCAATCGCTTCGTCGTAATCATCTACAACAAGGGCGACATGGATAAGGGATTGATTCACGTTAAATGGGTGTAAATGCCAGTTTTCTGCGGCTCGCTGTTGTTCGGCGAGTATTCGGTATGATAACAGAAAATAGGAGTTTTGTGGGACACGTGAACGCCCGGCTATTCCACAGAGGAATACTGATCAAAGAGTAAAACCATCAGCAGCAGGCGTTGCAGGCCTATGTGCGCGTCGGTCGAATCGTACCATTCATCCACATTGTGCGCGCCACCACCAAGGCCTCCTGCGCTTATGGTCACGGCTGGTATGCCCAGGCTCATCGGAATGTTAGAGTCCGTGCTTGATGTTCCAGAAAAGGGTTCGCCGCCGACCAAGACTGACGATTGAAATCCGGCACGGTAAATGGCAGATTCTTCTGAAGTCGTTCCGGTCGGACGATCACCGATCACCTTTTTATCCACTTCAAGTTGTGTCCCGGAAGCCGAGCGGAAGACATTTTCCTGATTTACACCCATATCTACTGCGCTCAGGAAGGTTTTTTCCAACTCAGCTAGGGTCGCAACCTCTTTGGAACGCATATCCACCTCCATCCAAACGCTGTCTGGTATGGTATTCACCGAAATACCGCCGCCTATCCGACCAATACTATACGTCGTTTTAGGCTCAACGGGGACAGCTGTTGCGGCAAAATGGGATATGATGTTTCCAAGCGCATGAGCGGGATTCACGATGCCAAATGCTCCTGAGCTATGGCCACCCGGGCCAATCACTGTGATCTTGTAGCGCTTACTTGCTGTTGCTCCATTGACGACTCGATCGCCTCCGGCGCCGTCAACAGAAATGAATGCATCTATTTTGTTTGCATACGAGCCTTCGCGAAACAGATACTTGACGCCGCGTAAATCTCCAATCCCTTCCTCTCCGACTGTTGCAACAAAGAGGATATGGCTCTCCGTATTGAAATCACCCGCTTCTAAGGCATCCAGCAAGCCTAATAAGGACACCAAGCCCGCTGCATCGTCAGATATCCCAAGACCCATCAATCTTGCCCCATCTCTTTTGACCGTGACATCGTCTTCTAAGGGCCAAACAGTATCGAGATGGGCGCTCACAACCAATGTTCTATCGATTGATCCCGGACGCAGAGCAATAACATTTCCCTCAGAATCGATATGAGCACTCGTGATACCTCTAGACCGAAATTGATCGCGCATGAAGACGGCTCTCTCATGCTCACCAAAAGGCGGAGCAGGAATTTCAGATATCGTGATCTGGAGATCTACATACTGAGCGTAATTCGTCTCGATGCCCGCAAGCGCAGTACGAACCTGCTCATCAGCAAGAATACTGCTTTGTCCTTTCACAGGAAGGGTGAGGACCAAGGCAAGTAAAAGCAGATAGGATCGTTTCAAGGATGTTCTAAATGGATTATTTATTGGATGCCAGATGTCGGCCAGCCGATTTGGTAAGAGCAAACGCGCTTCAGGCTGACCAACATTGTTTGTCAGAAAGTGGGTCCTACGAACACCCCCATGATTGTACCACTGAGGACAAACGGTAGAAAACGTCGAGCGTGTTGAGCTGTCATAAACTAGGGAGTGAAACAGGAAGGCCAAACCGATTACGGCTTGCAAAAAGTCTCATTTGGTCGAAGACTATACTTCACCGATCCCGGGGTGTAGAACTAAAGCGCCAATCATTCGGAATCAGATGGTTCTTTTTTTCGCTGATGGTCAACAAACCCACCAAATAACAATCCAAACAGGATTCCCAGCGCAATATTGTCAAAGACAATACCCACAAAAATACCGATTAAAAGTCCTGAACCAATTCCTTTACGTTCTTCAATCATAACAAGTCAGATCATTTTTACGTTCTACTAAGAGCAATATCTTGGCGTGTTAGGCACCTAATTCAGCAAAGGTAAGGTACCATCTTATTCAACTCTCCAGCTCTCAGTCCAATTACTCAAAATCAAGGTGTGGCATAGGTCCTCAAGAAAGAAATCCAGCAGGCATATGTCAACCATTTGTACATGAGTTTTGGACTGCATGTTTCAATGACTGCCCTCAAAGATTACTCGGAAATGGCCATTGCAGACATTAAAGACCTTGCAGACTTGTAGCTGAAAATGGTTTCCCCGATCTAAAGCCGGTTCACTTGGCTGGCGAAGTGCCTACCTCATTATCCCAAGGAGCGATATCATCGCGGTCCGCAAAAAAGCATATCCGTATCTCGAGAAATGGCCGCGTTAAAATCACTCCGGTTGCCGTTATGAACTGAAAATATTCGGAAGAAGTCAGATTGGTACTGATCCGCGGCCACACCATGCCCACATTCCTTGATCCTAATACCCGTAAGCACTTTTTCAGACGCTGATTCCGGGGCAAAATTATAGACGTAGTATTTTGGGTACTCCTTGAAGCCCGAGTATTCGAGGTTGAGATTTTTGGCCCACTTATGAAGCGTACTGGGCTTTGAAGGATCGTTTTCGTCCCACGCCGAAAACGTTAGTCCGTGATTGGTATCTCGCAGGCCGTCAATAATAGTAGGCGGAGATGGTCGCGAGAATTCTAAGAAATTGACTCCGCTCTTTCCCGTTTCTTGTCCGTTAAACCACAAACCTTGATCCCGCTCGCCCTGAATGTGTAAGACAGATGGCAACGTACTGGGTGTATTTTCTTTAAAGTCGACCACCCCTTTTCGGAATGTTGATCCTCCCGACACCGAAATGGCTTTGAAGGCATAACCATCATTTATAGCTAGCTCAGATAGGTCGGGCGGACCACCTAGAACGTACGACATCAAAAAGATGGCCCCAGATGAATGACCAACACCAAAAATGTTGTTCGAATCGATATTGATTTCGGATGACACGTGTAGTTCTTCCAGCAACCTATCAACAAACACGTAGTCGTCGCGATTTGACGTTGCTTTTTCGTGCCAGAGCCACATACCACGAGCTCCGCCCTCTTCAACCTCTTGCGGAGTTTCCGGCTTTTTTTCAGAAAACGCCGACATCTTTATCGTGATAAAGTCCTCTTTATACGATTCCTGCCTCGGCTTCCAATCCAGATAGCTCAATATCATTTCATCCGTAAAACTGGGACGACACATACAGCCATGAAACAACAGAACAACTGGATACGAAACAGTATGATCGTACGAAGTGGGAAACGTAACCGAAAAATGGCGGCCGTAGCCGTTAATATTGATCGTACCTCGATTCGTCTGGTTGATGTCTAATTCCGAAAACACCAGTTCAGAGTCACGAACTTGCTGAGTGGATTCGGCCGAATCCTCATCGGTTTGCACCTGAAAACCAAGGAGGTGTAATACAGCAATTCCGATTGCAAAAACCTGGATCAATTGGCGCATTCTCTTTAGCATTTTAACGTGGCTCTCAGAAATGTTGGACTGCTAGATGGGAGGCGAGCATCAATGCTTCCTTTCAGAATCTAACCCATACAAACCGGCGCTGCCAGTCTTTGCGAGCCCGCAACCTGCGCTTGTTGTGTGTGGAGAGAACATCTAGCCTAGCCGGGGCCGTTGTTAGCTGTTTGAGACTCCTCGAAACCGTCTTCGGAAACCCAACCAAGAAATCTTCGAAGACCACCGGGAGCACACATGTCGTTAATGGGTGTGAACCTCGCGAATTCAATTTATCTTTTTCCACCTCAGAATTCTCCCCGAAATATCATCGCTTTGAGATGATGCTCGTTCGTTTCTGCTCGCTTATGGTTTCATTGCGCAGATATAGTCAATACGTTGCCCTGCTCTATTTTATAGGCGGGACATTATTTCCT
>DKOG01000075.1 GCA_002469915.1 Bacteroidetes bacterium UBA7368 | reverse complement strand
CGGACATCCGAATGGAAGGGGGGAGAGTCTGATCAATCAGAGATTCAAGACTGTCTAAGCCGAGTACGGCCAGCATTTCTTGGACTTCAGAATCAGAAGGACCGATATGACGGTCAGCAAATAGGTCGGTAGAACTCAAACGAACGGACATAAGAGTCGGAACTGGGTCTAGAGAATGCCGCAGGACGCGACAGAGTCGTGAAGTGATTAAATTACGTCACCAAGATTCAAGATTGTTTGAATCCTTCGCTCAAATTCTTTGATTTTAACGTCTCAAATGCCTGCTTCGCGGCATGTTGTTCTGCTCGCTTCTTACTTCGGGCTTCTCCACGTCCATATTCGACATCATCCACTAGTACAGCCACAATAAAGCGCTTGTCGTGGCTTGGGCCTGATTCGGATACTACCGAGTAAACGGGTTGCTGTTTTTGACCGGCCTGAACGAACTCTAATAAGATGCTTTTATGATTGTCCTTCCGACTTGCCAGCTGATCTAGATCGATAGTATGGAGTCCCGTTCTTTCAATGAACGAACGAGAGACCTCTATCCCGTGTTCTAGGTATATGGTGCCAATTATCGCCTCAAATGCATCGGCCAAAATAGAATCTGAATCCTTTTGCTCTACAGATAAGCTGTTGCTGACCTGAATGAACTGACCCAGATTCATTGCGCGCGCTCGCTCCGCGAGCGCGCGCCCATTCACGAGCTTAGCCCGTAGGCGGGTTAAAAATCCTTCATCCCGATCTGGATATGCCCGATATAAATGTTCAGCAACGACAAAACCCAAAATGGCATCACCCAGGTACTCCAGTCGCTCATTAGAATCCTTGTGGGCATCGGGCGTGCCCCGTAAAAGAGAGCGATGCCGAAGAGCCTGAGCAAACAAGTTCTCGTTCTGAACGGGACACCCGATTATTTGGGCCAATGCTTCAAAGTCAACATCGTCTATTGATGGAGTAGACTCGCCTCCTCCTAGTATCTTTCGTAACCATCCGATCATGCATCACCCCTCAGGTTTTTATACACGTAGCGAGTGATTTCACTTCCCAGCAAAGAGGATGCTTCATGATCTTGGAGTCCTTGAATCATAATAACAAGTACAAAAGGCTCTGAATCAGGAGGGTATATGATCGCAGCATCATGGTGGATGGCGGTAATTGACCCTGTTTTGTGGGCGGCACGTACACCGGCAGGAAGTCCGGATGGTATCATAGTTTGAAAAACCTGGTTATTCAAGATTTCTCGCATAGCGGCATCAGACTCAACTGATACAGCTGTTCCCGTTCGGAGGAGTTCCATGAGAAGGGCAAGATCTCTCGAAGTAGCTTTATTGCTCATTCCCAGATCAAATGCTTTGAGATCCTCAACGCCACGTATGGTTTGCATGTGGGTCGTACCGAGTCGCTCCGATGTGGTTTGCACTGAGTCAGCAGAGAGGAAATCAATCAGCAGGTTAGTAGCTAAGTTTGAGGACACCGTGATCATGTTGTACGCAAGCTGCTCAAGCGCCATCGGAGTGCCTAGTTGCTCATAGATTGCATCGTCCGAGTCATCTTCGATTTGGAAGAGTGATCCATCTACAATGGATCGAAACTCGTTTTTCAAAAGGACCTCGTCGGAAAGGCTAAACCTCCCTGATTCCGCTTGCCGATAGAGTTCAATGAGCACCGGTACCTTCATCGTACTGGCGGCATGGAAGAGTCGATCGGCATCCATGTGCAGTTCAAATCCTTTAGAAGCATCCAAGATGGAGACAGCCACCGTAGCTCCCTCGTAATCAGCAATGATTGTTTGAATATCGCCAGTCATGTCATTGAGTGGGGGGGGCGAACAACCGGCCATCAGCATGGAGAGGGAGGTAAACAGCGCAATACAAAAAACGGGCAGTCGCATGATAATTCAACTGGAATGCAAAGAATACGATTGGTGGAGCGGATCAATTTCATGCTTTTTCAAAAAATCAACCAGCGCAAGCATGGAGGGCTCGACATCGCTGAATGCGCAAATAGAGCTTGATGCATCGGGAAAATCTGCAAGCACGATAGGGCTGCCCAGCGCAACTAAAATCACTTCCTGTTGGCTCGTCATTTCGCGAACGAAGGCTGCTTGAGAGGGCAAAAGTCCAAACTTGTGCCACGCTGCCGGTTTCACGATTACGGCAATGATCACATTGGTGAAAGATTCTAATTCTAAGCTCAAATCTTCCAGTTCATCGTCTTGCGTGTCCGGAAGGACTTCGAAATAGCCGCCGGTCGGAAAGCTCTCAAGAAAGGATGTTTTTAGCGGGGCAGCTGTTGGATCATTGTACGTAGTGTGAGGCCGAACAAGTACGCATGCCGTACTCTTGGCTGCTAGTTGAGTTGGTTTGATCTTTACCCTTCCATGTTCAGGATCAGCCAATTGAATGGCTTCCCTTGCGATTTTATGGGCTAGGGCGCGGTGTTCATCACAGGCAATGATGGAGAAGGGTTGAGCAAGAGAGGGATCAATAAAGGCCCCCGGTCCAAACCGAGCTCCAAATCGGGTTTTTAGACTCCAGATTCGTTCCAATGCCGCATCAACTAACCGCCTATCCAAGTAGCCAGTTGTTACGAGCGTGACTAAGTAATCCACTGTTTCAGGGACATCCTTAATGTCTAGCAGAATGTCTATTCCCGCCCTGATAAGATCTGCGGCTCGTTCTCCAGGGTGCTCGCCTTGATGAGAAGCTCCTTCCATCAGTAGGCTGTCGCTAATAACAACACCTTTGAATCCCATTTCGTGACGCAATAAATCGGTCATAATGGACCGCGATCGGGTGGCCTCCATTCCCGTTGGGTCCAAGCTCGGATACGCGACGTGGGCCGTCATCATTAATGAAACGCCTGACGATATTGCGGTTTTGAAAGGCGCTAGTTCCAACTCATCCATGTGTGATCGGGATCGATCGACGATAGGCAACGCTTCATGCGAATCGACATCGGTGTCCCCGTGTCCAGGAAAGTGTTTTGCTGTTGCAAACAAACCCTCGGCTCGGCAGCCTCTGAGGTAGGCGCGCAGTAACCTAGATACAGTCTCTGGTGTAGACCCAAACGCTCGGGTAGAGATGATGGGGTTTCGGGGATTGGAGTTGATATCCGCCACGGGGGAAAAGCTGATATGCAGTCCGGCAGCTAGTGCCTCACGAGCAGCGGCACGGGCAGATGCCTCCAGCAGGTCTTCATCTTGTTGCTCTCCACAAGCCTGAAAGGCCATCGCGTGAGGGAAAACCGTGGCCCCTTTCAATTGTTGCCCAAGTCCTCGCTCCATATCCGTGCCAATGAGGAGTGGATATTTGGATCGACTCTGTAGCCGTGCTAAGGTCTGCGGAGTGCGAATGCGATCCCCATTAAAAAGGCACAATCCACCAATGGGGTATTCATCCAGCAGTCTTTCAATACGATCAGCATCCTCTTCCACCGAAATGGAGGGGTTCATGTTTGAACCAATGCGCGGAAAAATCAGTTGAGCTATGCGATCTCGCAGACGCTCGGGAGGTGAAAGCATAGGGGATCTGAATTCAGGTTTCAGCTTGAAAGATACAACCCGTGGGCATGTATATATGCCTCGACTTCGGAGATCACAAGGTGATCTATAGCCTGGCCCCGATGTATGCGGTTCCTAATCTCTGTACTTGATATAGATACCGGTGAGCCCGTGAGCAAGATATCATGTTCAGGGAGTTGATCTATACCTGAATCTAGTCTCCGATAAACGACCAGTTTGGTAAGGCGACGAATATCGTTTGGACGTTGCCACCGTTCGAATGATCGCAAGCTATCTTCTCCCAAAATCAGGAAGAGCTCTGTTTCGGCCCATTCACATCCCAATTCTTCGAGTGTATCGATCGTAAACGAAGGTCCCGGTCGATTCATTTCACGATCATCCGTCGAAAAATGCTCGTTTTGGGCCGTCATTAAGCGGACCATTTCTAAGCGATCCGAACCTGCCGTGATGTGCTGACCCATTTTGTGGGGGGAAACCGCCGCAGGCATCCACACAACCTGATCCAAATCCAATTCTTGCAGTGCCTCTAGGGCTAGCGTCAGATGACCCCTGTGCGGCGGATCAAACGTACCGCCCAAAATCCCCACCCGTTTCATGAGCGGGCTGAGAGATCATTTAACATGGATTGTACTTCGATATAAATGGACTCGGCTGTTTTCACGAGATCGCTATCTGGGAAAATCTGTAGCAATCGGTCGTAATTAGCTTCAGCCAACAAGAGCCGCTCTTCCTGTCGATCTCGAATACTTAGACGGGCATATTTGAGGTATGCGTTCATTGCACCCAGCAAGGCATCGTCTGCCCAATCTGTATCGTAATAGCGATCAAATACAGCTTCGTAAGAAACGGCTGCAGCTTCGAAAAACTCCCTGCGTTCGTACAGCTGCGCGGTATTAAACTGTTTGTGGGCTAGTTTTCCTCGCAGTTCGATAATTCGAGACATAGCATCTTCTACCAAAGCGTGATCGCTGTAGCGTGTCATAAACAGCTGAAACTGCACGATAGCGCGTTCGGTATCGGTTTGATCCAGCCGAAACGAAGGAGATCTGTCGTAATAGGTCATCGCTAGATCATACTCTGCATCTGGAACCCGTGGGTCGGAGCGATAGATTTGCATGAAGCGCGTATACTCGTTAGCGGCAAGGAGGTATTCCTTGTTCGCGCGGTAGGATTTAGCCAGCAGTAGTTGTGCATCAGCTGCCCATTGATGCGTTCTTCCGAAATCAAAAGCTCCCTGCAACATCTCAATGGCTTTCATGAAGTCGCCATCTTCGTAGTGTGCTAGGCCTTTTTCATAGGCTTCCTGAGGAGAATCATACCGAAGTCTTCCTGATCCGGCGCATCCGACCAGAAGGATGGCGAGGAAGAATGGAGAAAGTCGTTTCAACATTGCGATGGTGTCGGTGCGAATCATAGATAGAAGAAGTGCTTTTGCGCGGACCATTTACGTATTCTTTCGCTCGCTGAACGGGTTGAATACCAACTGGTGCAAAAAACGCCGAACGACGAGACCGCTCGGCACAGAAGATTAAAACGAGAGGGGAGACCGCCTGTTCCGTCAGGTTTCATCGAATTAAGGTCAGTTTCCCATCCCGATAACGATGATAAAACAGGGCCTGATTCACATTATTTTGGTCAAAATGAATGCGTAATCCGACTCCTTCAAAGGGCGATTTACGCCTTAGAAGCTCTTCAAGGGGCAGACTAGAATCCGAAAATAGGGCCTCCAGTGCAAACGTAGTCACATCATAGCCCGTCACACCCAGTCGTCCCGGAGCGTGGCCAGAAAGCTCATTGAAGGATGAAACTAACTCCTGATAAGCTGTCGTTTCCAACCGAAGCAAAAAGTCGTTTCCGTACGTCGCGGTGTAATTTGAAGCGTGAGTTAACTGAGGTAAATCATGCCATGATGCGTTTCCAAGAATGCGAACGGCACGCGTAGATGTCCCAAAATCCGAAAAGAGAAGCCGGGTTATACGATCCAGGTTGGACATCACCGCCCCAGCCGTTTTAATGGGCTCATTAGAAACGATCGGGATATATACGGCTTGCACATCATTCAGCGTGTCGGAAGGAAACTCGTCGG
>DKOG01000177.1 GCA_002469915.1 Bacteroidetes bacterium UBA7368 | reverse complement strand
CAGGTCAAGTGTATTCCGCGTATAGTTTTCGAAAGTCCGTATGCCACGTTCGCAGAGAATCACATTAGGGTTGTTTTCTGCGAGGATGTATTCCGCACTCATCAACCATTCCTTTATCGTGGCAGACATACCCCGCTTTAGCAGCACAGGCAACCCTGTTTGGCCGGCCAGCCGTAGCAGAGGAAAGTTCTGCATGTTTCGGGCTCCGATCTGAATGATATCGGCGTATTTCACCATCAGGTTGGCATGAGCCATATCCATCATCTCAGTGACCACTTTGAGGCCATTCCGATCAGCGGCGGCGCGCATCATTCGAAGACCGTCCTCACCGAGCCCCTGAAATGAATAAGGAGATGAGCGGGGTTTAAAGGCGCCGCCGCGAAGAACCTGAACGCCACAAGAAGCCACATGTGCAGCACTCGCTTCAATCTGCTCTTCTGATTCTACACTGCACGGACCCGCCATTACGACGACCATATCACCACCAACGGCTACATCTCCGACGTGTACCACCGTATTTTCCGCCTTCCAGGATCGGCTGGCAAATTTATACGGCTCCGTGACACGGTGAACTTCCGCAACTCCGTCTAGCAATTGCAGATGTCGCGGATCAAATTCCGGTTTTACGCCGATAGCGCCCAGAATGGTTTGCCGACTGCCACTGGAACGGTGCACATCAAACCCATGGTCGTTGAGTGCAGCAATCACTGCTTCGACCTGAGCCTCCACCGCATTTGAATTCATTACTACGATCATAGCGGCCTCTTATCCCACCTGGACGAGATGGTAATTTCGTTTCCCTTTGCGAAGAACGGCTAGCGTTCCTTCAATCAAGTCATCAGATGTAAAGGCCGCATTTTCATCAACAACACGTTCATTATTAATGAACAAGCCGCCCTGCCTGATCAGCCTACGGGCCTCTCCATTGGATCCGGTTATGCCCGTTTCGGTGCACAAAGACAGAAGCCCCATTCCCCCATCAGACAACGACGCCGAACTCAACGTCGTGGAGGGTACATCTTCGAAAATATCTTTCAAGTCCGCCACAGTCATAGCCTCTAGAGAACCGCCAAATAGAACCTTAGAAGCAACGAGTGCTTTCTCGTACTCAGCGGCCCCATGGACAAGTGTCGTTGCATGCTGGGCGAGCGTGCGTTGAGCCGTTCTTGCACCAGGGTTCTCATTGAATTCCGATTCAAGGGCTTCAATTTCCTCACGACCCAACCAAGTAAAGTACTTGAGGTAGGGAATAACATCTCGGTCGTCCGTGTTCATCCAGAACTGATAAAACCGATAAGGTGAGGTACGTTCCGGATCCAACCAAACCGTTCCAGACTCCGTTTTACCAAACTTAGTGCCCGATGAATTAGTAACCAGAGGAAAAACTAGGCCGTGTGCCTTTTTGGAGTCTGCTCTTCTGATCAAATCTGTGCCAGCTAGGATGTTGCCCCACTGATCACTTCCACCAAGCTGGAGGTTACATCCCCTTCTGCGACTCAACGCTAGAAAATCATAGGCCTGAAGCATCATATACGTGAACTCAGTATAGGAAATGCCGTCTTCTGCCTCAATTCGACGCTTTACAGACTCTTTGGACAACATGTAGTTGACCGTAAAGTGCTTGCCGGTATCCCTCAAGAAATCGATTAACTGCAGTTCTCCTAGCCAGTCGAGATTATTCTCAATGCGGGCAGGATTGCCTTCGGCTTCAAAATCCAGGAAGTGAGACAACTGATTTTTGATTCCATCCAAATTCTCTTGGACCTTCTCCTTCGTCAGCAACTGACGTTCAGCGGTCTTGCCACTGGGATCTCCAATTAAACCCGTACCTCCACCGACCAAAGCGATTGCGTGATGCCCAAAACGCTGAAGCCTCGCGAGACCCATAATGGGTAGCAGCGAACCTACATGAAGGGATGAAGCCGTTGGATCGAACCCGATGTAGGCCGTCATGGATTCCTTTCCCAGCAATTCTTTCAGGTCAGGAGTTGCGTCGAACAAAAGTCCTCGCCACTCAAACTCGTCGTAAATATTTCCCTGATCAGACACTGAACTCACGATGGATAGATGGATTAAAAAACAGGCTTAATAGACACATGGATGAATTTGCTGTTCCTTAGAGGTAGCGCTCCAGCGTGAAGTTCTCGCCCAAATAGCGCCGGCGCACTTCCGGATCTGTTGCCAAAGACTGTGCAGTCCCTTGCTTTAGGATAGCCCCTTCATATAATAAATAAGCTCGGTCTGTGATAGCTAACGTCTCATGGACATTATGATCCGTTATGAGCACGCCTATGCCTCTGCGCTTCAGACCAGCAACAATGGACTGAATGTCTTCCACAGCAATAGGATCGACCCCTGCGAACGGCTCATCCAGTAGAAAGAAGGCCGGACGCGTGGCCAGTGCTCGAGCAATTTCGGTTCGCCGCCGTTCTCCTCCGGACAGCATATACCCTTTTGATCGCCTAACTCGTTCGAGCCTGAACTCTTCAATAAGCTCCTCGACCCGCGTATTTCGCTCTGATTTGGACAGCGATTGGTATTCCAGAACAGAATGCAGGTTGTCTTCAACCGATAACTGAGCAAAGATGGAGGCTTCTTGAGCAAGATATCCGATGCCTTTGCGAGCCCGTTCGAACATGGGCAGTTTCGTAATCTCCTGGTCCCCAAGAAACACTTTTCCCCCACTGGGTCGAATCATGCCTACGATCATATAAAAAGAGGTCGTCTTTCCTGCCCCATTTGGTCCAAGCAGTCCGACAATCTCTCCTGGCCGCACCTCAAGGTCGATCGCCTTAACCACAGATCGCTTCTTGTACCGCTTTACGAGCCCTTCAGCCCGGAGAGATATACTGTTTTGATCGGGAACAGGAAGAACAACATCTTCGAAGTTTTCTGATCGGGTTGATTTACGAATGAGTTCATCCAGAAACGCGTCTGGTTCTTCCTCATCCATCGCCGATGGCAACATCGGACTGTTGGGTATCATGCGATGCGCCTGACGCCAAGCCTTTACAGCCTGCACTTCTTGTTGGTCGGCTTCATAAGCTTGCGCCAACAGGACATGCGCTATCACGTAGGTGGGCACCAATTCAATGACACGCTCCAATATCGGGATCGCCTTTTGAGGCGATCCCGCTTTGAAGTGGTCCAGAGCCTGATCTATTTCGTGAAGCGCCATGCTTTATTTATTCCAAACCGTGACGTCTTCTGAGCTCAATTTCAGACCAAATCACGTTGGCCATCTCGTCACGATCCGGTTTGTTTTCGGGTACCCAAATATAGCCCGCAAGATTGGACAGTTTATCCATTTGGCTCTCTGAGTAGTAAGTACCCTCAATTCCGTCATAAAACCCGAGACTATCGACTTCTCCCCCTGTAAAGTAGAAGATTGCCCCATCGGCCGAAGCCCGTACAGCTGTCAACGGGTCATCATCTCGTTCTCTCGAATAGAATAAGGCTTCTGCATTTTCTTCAAACTTCAGACTTCTAAGAGAATCTTGATCCAAAACAGCAACTAATCGCTGGGCTTTAATTTGCTGAATGCGTTCAGAGGCAGATTCTAGCGTTGCCACGAATACCTCACCAAATCCAAACACAGAATCTGGTTGAGAAGGCGTCGAGAGCATCGTGAGACTATCTGCTGTTACCTGCGTGTCCTCTAACCAAATAAACGGAGTACCGAAAAGCTGGCTCCGTTTTACGTCCGCTTCCCCACTTTTGGACACCAACGAATCTGTTCGAGTTGTGTAGGCTGAGGAAGCCACGATAACAGAGTCAGAAGCAATAACGGTTCGGAGAGAATCCGATTCATGCATCCAATAGCGCTCTGCACTCACATACAAAGTATCCTTCTGCGCGGCATCTATAGTGGCCATGAGTCCATTTCCGGTTAACTGAACCGAATCGACTTTGGCCTGCCGACGCATCACGTCGGCCATCATGAAGACCAAGCTAGAATCAGACTCCTGTTCAACGAGGATACGACCCCAAGCCCATGACCTTTCAGTATCCCGCTCGTACACCAAAGAATCGGAGTAAACCTGTATCTGATCCTGAGACAAGGTTACTCGAGAGGAGAAATGTGCTCTATTGTTCTCGGATAAATAAATTGCCCTCTCAGCCGTTAGGACCGTTAGGCT
>DKOG01000241.1 GCA_002469915.1 Bacteroidetes bacterium UBA7368 | reverse complement strand
ACAAAGCTGAAATCCAGTCGGTGTCGGCTGGCGTCCCAGCAGAGTATATCTGGGAAACGAACGCGCAAAGTGGTTTGTATTTTGCTCGAGTAAAAGCAACGTCTATTTCGGGCCGAGAAGACGTGATGCTGGTTAAAATGGCCTTAATCAGATGAAAACCATTCTCAAATATATCCTCTCTTTGCTAGCCTTGGTGAGCGTAGCCGTGCCTGCTTATGCGCAGGAACCGCTGTATTACACCGATTTTGCTCGTAATGGTTTGGACTGGTACACCGTTGAGACGGAGCACTTTTTAGTGCATTTTCATTCAGATGAAACCGGGAAGGGGAGTCGTACGGCCCGAGTCGTCGCTCGTATTGCTGAGGATGTATATGGCCCGATAACAGATCTATACGATCTTCGTCCCGATACTAAAGTGTCGTTTGTTCTCAAAGATTTTGAAGACTACTCCAATGGGGCAGCCTACTTCTTTGATAACGTGATTGAAATTTGGGCTCCAGCTTTGAACACACCATTTAGGGGTGATCATAATTGGCTTCGAAACGTCATCACCCACGAATTTACTCATATGATTCAGGTGCAGAAGACGATGAAGGCCTCGCGTCATCTTCCGTTCATGTACCTGCAGTATTTGGATTATGAGGAAGTAAGCCGTCCAGATGTCTTGTATGGATTCCCTAATGTATTGGCTTCCTATCCGCTACCCGTACTCAATAATCCAGCATGGCTTGCCGAAGGAACGGCTCAGTTTCAGCGCGAATGGATGGACTACGATCGGTGGGATTCTCATCGGGATATGCTGCTTCGTACACAGATTCTCGAAGGTAGTGAGCTTAGTCTAAATGATATGGGCGGGTTTTACTCTCACACCAGTCTCATGAGAGAATCCGTTTATAATCACGGATTCGCCTTCTCACAGTATTTAGCGGATCGATTCGGGGAGGATGGGTTAAAAGATCTGAGCGCTGAGCTCGGAAATTGGCCCAACTGGAATTTTAAGCAAGCTGCTAAAGATGCCTTCGGTATTCGGGGTGAAGAGCTGTACCTCGATTGGATGAATGAGCTTCGGACGCATTACGAAGATCATGCCCCTGAGGCGTCCGATGGGTTTTCCTATGTGGAAGAAGATGGATTCAACAACTTTTATGCACGGGTGTCACCCGATGGGACGAAGCTAGCCTACCTTTCAAATAAAGGCGGTGACTTTAGTAGAACTGGAATCTGGGTGCAAGACCTTACCGACGGTTCGCAAGCCATGCTAGCCATTCCTCAGGTTGAGTTGGGTAATGGTTTGTCCTTCACATGCTCTCAAGGTCACAAAATTGTCTCATCCGCATCTGGTCCGATCGACTGGATGGCGGATGGCCGACTCGTTTATTCCAAGACCAAGGATACCTCGGATGGGCGTTTGATCCTCGACATCTACGCCATGAACCTCGATACCAAAGAAAAGGAGCAGCTTACCGAAAACGCTCGCGCCTTTTCGCCTGCTGTTTCCGCCGACGGCACACGCTTAGCCTTTGTGACGCATGATGACGGCTCGACCAATCTTAACGTATTGAATCTTGAAGACAAGATTACGGTAGCTTTAACTCAATTTGCCGACGGATCTCAAGTCATTGAACCTGTTTGGACGCCTGACGACGAATGGATTTATTTTGGTTTAAGTCGTGGTCATGGCCGGGATATCTATCGCATTCGAAGCGAGGGAGGGGAGCCTGAGGCCGTACTGAATGAGAAGTGGGATGAACGTACCCCGACGTTCGATTCCAACGGCGATCTTGTTTTCGCCTCGGACCGATCAGGCATCTTCAATCTGTACCGAAGTAATGCGAACGGTGATGTGGCCCTAACCGCAGAGCAAGGTGGTGCTTTCATGGCTGAATATGCTCCAGACGGGACCGTGTATTTTAGTCGATACGAAGGCTCAGGATATAAAATCGTGTCGTCTAGCGGCCTTGAGGAGGCTTCCCCGCAGGCTTATCAAGCTCCCTCAATTCTATCAAAAAGCGTTCAGACCTCAACGAACGATGCGTTTCGTAGTGCTTTAAACAATCGGGACGACTCCGGTATTCGCGCATTCACGCCTGCTGAGATGGATTCTGTGGACGGATATAGTCCGGTATTTACATCGATGTCGTTTCTGCCGGTGCTCAGGCTAGACAAGTATGTCTCAAGAAAGCGGAGTAGAACGGATGTTCGCATCAAGGACCGGACCAGAGCAGAAACGTTGTGGCGCAACACAAAACTGGGATTTTATACCGCTACCCGCGAGGTGCTTGGTGGACTCAGTTTTTTCGGGGGAGTATTAATCGGTCCAGGGTCTGGTGAAGCGAATTCGTTTGGCGATTTCCTATCGCCTTCAAGCTTGCTCGATCTGGAACGAGACGTTTTCATCCAAGTCGATTACGCTAGGGGGCTGCCGTTTATCAATAAGCGTTGGGCACCCCAATTCTCTGCCCAGCTTTTTAATGTGCGTAGGAACGTAGAGAACGGACTTTCTATAGAAGAATTTCCATGCACGTCATGTTATCCGGATACCACTCTTGCCGACCTAGCCTATAATCTCTGGGAAGTGGACTTAATGGCTAAAAGTAAGATCGCTAGATGGTTGATGCTCGACGCAGGATACCGGTATAGTCCGTATCGAGTGACTACTAAGCGGTTCTTTTCAAAGGAATTAAATCAAGGTATTCCACCGAGTTCATCTCGGTATTATATCGGTCGGGCCTTTCATTCCAGACTGATTTTTGAATCCTATTTTTCGCACCGCGACATGAATGTGGTTCCTCACGGGCTCCGGGCGGAGTTATCGGTAGAACGGGAAACGGGAAGACTTCTCAATCGATTTGATCTAGAGGATGGCGTGCTGTCGCCCGTATACGAAGAGTCTACCGTTCGGCGAGTTTCATTCAGTGCCAAGGGAGGTATGAAGCTCGGTGGGTGGCCTGGAAAAGGGATCCACGGCGTGAACTTCCGAATGCGTGCGTCTACGATTTTAGGAGCTGAAAAAGACGACTTTTACAATGATTACGTAGGGGGGTTGACGGGTGCACGCGGGTATCCTTTCTACGCGTTAGGCGGAAACGAAACGTTATGGCTTCAAGCAGGATATACGTTTCCCATCTTTCCACGTATCAAAAAGCAGTTTCTCTTCACGTACATAGATAAGATGTATTTGAAGCTGTATGGCGATGCTGCTTGGGCATGGTCCGGTTCGTGGCCGGGTATGACGAACGCGCGGAAGGACGTGGGTGCAGAGGTTCGCTTTGGTCTGGGTTCGTACTATTTGCTACCCACAGCACTCTTTATCAGCGCAACGTATGGGCTTGATGCCTTTGATTTCCAATTGGACGAAGGATTTGTGACTCCGGACGGAGCCACCAGCGTGCGATACGGAGAGTCTTGGCAATGGCACTTGGGTATTCTTTTTGATTTTGACCAACTGTAGAGATCAGATTAATGGACAGTTCTACTGTTATAGCAATGAGTTTCGTGATGATTTCCGTCGGGGTCATCTTCCTTTGGATGCTATTCAAGGATAACGAGACCAAACGACCTCGAGATATCGTCGAATGGGTAGGTACAGTGCTCTCCTGTTTACTGATTGTGTCTGCTGTGGCACTCATTTTGGTATCTAAAAAAGCCAATGTGCAGACCGTTGTAGTGCAACAGTCTGCGGGGGTGGGTGATTTTCAGGATATGATCATGGAAGTCCCCGCTGGCGACTTTTCCTTTAAAGCAGTGGATTCAGACGTAGAGACCTCGCTATCAGATTTGCGGGGTAAGGTTGTGATTATCAATTTCTGGGCCACTTGGTGTGGGCCGTGCTTGGCAGAGATTCCCGATCTGAATCGTCTACAGGATGAATTTGGGGACGAAGGACTCGTAATTCTTTCGGTTTCAGATGAGGACCGCTTCTTGTTGCAAGACTTTGAAAATCGCTTGGAGCTTGTTACCGAGAGCGTATATGTGCCCTATGATATTGATCTACCCACTCCATTTACGGGTGCATTTATTATTAGGCCCGCGTCATTTGTGATTGACCGGGAAGGAGTGGTTCGCCGCTATCTTTTGGGTGCTCGCGACTATCAATTTTTCAAAAGGGCTGTTGAGCCTCTTCTAATCGAAGCATGAGCCACACATTCCGGTTATTCATCTTACTTTTTTTGGTGGGGTCGGCGACGGCTCAATCTAGTTTGCTTACAGAGTCCTCGTCTCGCACGATGAGCAGGAGTGAATTGCGGTCGGAAATTCTTAGAGGCCCTACCTCATGGCAAGGGAATCGTGGAATGGCGGTTGCAGGCACCCGCAGTGTGCCTCTAGCTTTCGGTCTGTCCGCCGTGGTACCTGGCGCAGGGCAAGTATATAATGGCTCTTTCATCAAGGGTGGGGTGGCCATAGCTCTTGAAGCAGCTCTTATCACCGGTTATTCTGTATTGCGGTCAAATGGTCTGGATGCAGAAACAGAGTTTCAGAAATGGGCTCACCGCTCATGGAGTCCAGTGAAATATGCTTCCTGGATAAATGATTATGCTGATTATCTCCGAGATGAATTGGGCGTATCCATTTCAGCTCCTCCCGTAGATCTCATTTCCGGTATTGATCTTACCCAACCGGATAGTTGGTCCGCGAGCGAAAGAGCGCAGGTTGATGGCCTCATCTCTCAGATTCATGCCATTGAAGTACAAGCCATCCATCCAGAGACGGGTGCTCGGTTCTCGCACCAGCTTCCTTCTTTTGCCGATCAACAATACTACGAGTTGATCGGAAAGTACTTTCAGTTTGCTCCCGGTTGGGAGGATTATCCTGAATGGAAAGATGGGGAAGGAAGATTTACGCAGGCAATCGATCCGGAGCTTTCAGGTCCAGGAGATACGAAGCCCAACGTTTCCACCTCGTTTTATGATTATGCCTCGGATCACGGGGATGCACAGGACACATTGCGACAAGCAAGTCGCATTTCCATGCTTTTTTTCTTCAATCATCTGATTGCAGCGGTAGATGCAGCGGTGAGTGCAAAGCTGCACAATGACCGTTTGGATACTCGCTTGGGGCTATCCTATGATCCAGACGGTAGACCCGTTCTTGTTACTGGTTTAGTGCTCAGTTTTTGAGCTTGCTCGTCAAACCAGCATTGCACTTGATTTGTAGGGAATTGAGCGCGTTCTTTGCTCAGCGCTCCGAGCACTTCTCTTCTTCTTTCGACCATTCCAGTACTGACTATGCCTTGGTATAAAAAACTTCATTGGCAAATTATCATCGGGCTCGTTTTAGGGCTCATTTACGGTGTAATTGCTGCCGCACAGGGTTGGAGTGGTTTCACATCAGACTGGATTGCTCCGTGGGGAGAAATATTCCTTCGTCTTCTATTGCTGATAGCCGTACCTCTGGTTCTGGCTTCGTTGGTAACGGGTGTCGCTTCCCTTTCAGATCTGAAAAAGTTATCTCGAATTGGGGGGAAGACGATCGCGATTTATATCGGAACGACGGTAGTCGCGCTCGTGATTGGTTTGGTACTGGTCAATCTTTTAGAACCAGGAGCAGGTGTACCTGAAGAAATGCGGCAAAAGCTGCAGAATACGTTTGCGGATCAGGCTGCTGCCGGCATGGAAACAGCCGCTGCAGCGGCTGAAAGGGGGCCGCTGGATCCGGTCGTGAGCATGGTACCCGGCAATTTCTTTGAGGCAGCTTCCTCAAATAGGAATATGCTGCAGGTCGTATTCTTCGCGATATTTGCGGGAATCGCATTGCTGATGATTCCCCGTGAGAAGGCAAAACCCTTGCTAGATTTGTTCGAAAGCCTGAATGATATGATCATTCGTATGGTCGAAATCATCATGCTATTTGCTCCTATCGGAGTCTTTGCCCTGATGGCGGGAACGATCACAAGTATTGCTGGAGATGATCTCGGGCAAATTATGGAGCTTCTGGGAGCGCTGGGTTTCTATTGTATTGTCGTCTTGTTAGGGCTGTTGGCTCACATGATGATTACGTACGGAAGCATGGTTCGATTCCTGACCCCTCGCCGTATGGGCGAGTTCCTGCGTGCATTGGCTCCGGCCCAGTTAGTAGCCTTTTCTACGTCCTCAAGCGGTGCCACACTACCGATTACCATGGAGCGGTGTGAGAAAGAACTAGGTGTATCTGAAGAAGTCTCTTCATTCGTGCTGCCACTGGGCGCCACGATCAATATGGATGGAACCGGATTGTATCAGGCAGTTGCTGCCGTCTTTATTGCTCAGACCATTGGAATGGATCTTGATCTTGGCGCCCAACTCACCATCGTATTCACCGCAGTACTCGCATCCATTGGAACGGCGGCCGTTCCTGGTGCAGGAATCATCATGCTTGTGATTATCCTCGAAGCGGTGGGTGTTCCAGCGGCTGGTATCGCGTTGATTCTTGGAGTCGACCGGATTCTGGATATGTGTCGCACCGTGACCAACGTAACCGGCGATGCAACAGTGGCTACCGTAGTCGCTGCATCCGAAGGTCAATTGCATGATGTATCTACGTTTGGGCGTCCCGGCCCTCTACATCAAATGGGATCATAACGGGAATTGATTGTCTTTTTATGAGACAAATCAGATCGAGAAAGAGTAAAAACGGCTATTTTGCCCAAAATGGGGCGATGGGGTAGAGTTTGGCATCATCTTCGATAAGACATGAGCAGTTCATTGTCTTATTAGTGCCTTTGCTCCCTCAAAGTGGTAGTTGATCCCCTCCAAGTCGGCGGGCGGACGTTCTTGTCCGCTTGCAGGTTATCCCTCGGGTGAGGTACGTCCTCGCGTATCTCTCCATCTTCCCCTGCTTTGAATCTGTATTCAGATTGGATTCGGCTACAATTCTGTCAGCTGACCTTCTTCCCATGCAAAAAAACCCGCTCGCCTTGGGGCGAACGGGTCTAAAGTCCCTTCCGGGATTTGCGCGCTTGGGAGGATTCGAACCCCCGGCCTCTGGAACCGGAATCCAACGCTCTATCCATCTGAGCTACAAGCGCAAGGGTCACAAATATAGCAATAAGCTGCCATGGAGTTTCTCCGGAATACCATGGATCAAACAAAGTTTGTGCAAAAGATGGCTTCGTGAGAGGCTAGAACTAATCGAGAAAGAGAGCTGAGGGCTCTCCTTCGACCTCTCCCATATAACGGTATGACTGATACGGCGTTGATAAAGCAATTTAAGGCGGACCCTGTAACTGGGTATTCTACGCTCTTGGATAAGTATACCCCGATCATTTTACGCATGATCCGGCGATTTCTGTCCGATCCGGACGAAGTGATGGAAACGTATACCTCTATTTGTGAGCGTCTCCAGCATAACGATTATCAGGCCCTCAGACGATTCCGGATCAATAGTGAGTTGACACCCTGGCTTTCGGTGGTGGTGGCGAATGCTTGTCGTGACCGGTTCCGGAAGAACCGAATGGTTTCGGTACCTAATTCTGTGATTTCAAAACTAAATGAATCAGAGAAGCTAGTCTTTCGCTACTACTATCAAGATCAGGTCCCTCAGTCTGAGATTCCTGAATTGGTATCTGGGAAGACGGGCAAAGAATGCACACAACAGATGGTGCATATGGCCATCGGAAGAATTGACGAGATGCTGTCGGTAAACAAGCGATGGCATCTACTTGCCGCACTGCGTGCCAACCGCCCAACGCTATCTCTGGATGATTTATCAGAAATGGGGATTGCCCCAGCCGGATCTCATCCACCACCGGATCAGATAGGAACCGCTGAAGGGGATCGTGTTGGCGTGCTTAATAAGGCTATTGAAGATCTAGATCCTGAAGATCAATTGCTGGTTCTGCTTCGTTTTGAACACGGCATGAGGGCTCAGCAGATTGCCCGCGTAATGCACTTCGATAATCACAAATACGTGTATACTCGGCTTCGGACCATCATTAATCGACTTCGTCGAGACATGCTTGCAGAGTCGGCCTAACTCATTCCTCTGAGCTAGAATTAGTATTAGCGGGACCTCGGCCGAGTTGGTGCGTTTGAAGACAACATTTGCCTGCACCTTTCGAACCACCTGTACCTAGATTTTGTCTCTACAATCAGAATTTGCGTTGGATGGTCGGCTTGAACGCGCCGCCTTTCCACCTGTGATGACAGCCATAATAGGCTTGATCGTCGCTTTTTTGCTATTTCAAGTAATCGCTGCAGTCGCAGCATTGGTTTTTTTACTCGGCTCAGGTGTTTCTTTTGCCGATTTAATGGCTGATGTAACCGGCGTCTTTGCTGACAACCCAATGTCCCTAATTATGGGTAATACGGTTGGTCAGTTTCTTGGTTTATTGCTACCGGCCCTGTTGTTTAGCCGACTGCACACGAGCAATTGGAAGCCATTTCTCCGGCTGAACCCCGTTAATGGGAAAATATTGGTTTTGTCTGTGGTCGCGCTCTTGGCATTGATTCCGGTGGTACAATGGTTTGGAGTCATTAGCGATGCGATTCCGTGGCCAGAGGCCATTCGAGAAATGGAGCAGGCACAGATGGATCTGATAGAACAGATTCTCACGCATGACTTCAGTCTCATTTTCAGTATTTCCATGTTGGCGCTTACCCCGGCTATCTGCGAAGAGGTACTCTTCCGTGGCTATGTTCAGCGACAGGCGGAACGAAGCATGGGTGTTCTCTGGGGTATTCTATTCTCCGGTATTGTGTTTGGTCTGTATCATTTGCGACTGACACAAGCGATTCCGCTCTCGATGCTTGGCGTCTTTATGGCTTATCTCACTTGGCGAACGAACAGTTTGTGGCCAGCTATTTTAGTCCATCTGGCCAATAACTCATTTGCAGCCATTCTAGGCAACTTTGCTTCTAAAGAGGATGCAGGATTCGATCTCGAATCATTTGAAATGCCCTTAGCGGTTGTGATTCCGGCCGCCATCGTGTTGATTGGGGTATTAGTCGTGTTACATCGTCAGGTTGAGGATGTGGCACAGCCTGACGGGAATGAACCAGACGGAGCAGATCATGAAACGCAAAGTATTTGACGGATGGGTTTCCGTTTTTGAATCTGGAAGTGATTACGAAGCCGAAATCGTTGGGGATCGATTGAAAGAGAATGGGCTAGATGTGGTGGTCCTATCGAAACGAGACCACGCTTTTAATCTCAATGTGGGTGCAGCGTCCGGGGTGTACGTGCTCGTGCAGCCGGGTTTTGAACTCAAGGCGATCAACATTCTTAGACAACACGCTCCGACAGACGAAGAATTGACCACACTAGCCTTGGCTTCGAATCCTGAAAACGTCGACCCTCCCAACCGAGAGCAATCATGAAACAAGGTGTCGCTCGCATAGCCACTGCCATTGTTGGCATTCCTCTTATCCTGAGTTCCATTTGGTTTGGAGGATGGGTCTTCTACGGATTCATTTCTTTAGTCGCCCTTGGAGGCGTTTGGGAAATGTCGACTATGATTCGAAAAACAGGTTGGCATTCAAGCGGGATCTGGTCCGTGATTTTGGGTGCGCTTCTGTTACTTCGATTCATCGTTCCTTACTGGGATGCACTGCTTATATTGGTTTTTATGGTCTTTTTACTGTCTACGATTCGGCTGGGCCCAGGGCCTACGATAGAGCGTATGGCGGGATCGGTACTCACCGTGGTATATCCTGTTTGGCTGTTCAGTTTTTTCATTGATATTCGATGGGAAGCCGGCCTAGTCCTCGGTGCTTCAGACGCGTTTACACTGACCCTCATGCTGTTCTGTTTGATATGGGTGACGGATACGGGCGCATACTACACGGGTAAATCTATCGGAAAGCACAAGTTTGCTCCATCGATTTCCCCGAATAAGACCTGGGAGGGTACGATAGGTGGGCTAGTAGCTGCCATTTTGGCTGCAGTGGCCTTTAAACTGTTCATCTTGGCCTTCCTTACGTGGACGGATGTATTCGCTCTGGCGTTGCTGGGCGGCTTTTGGGGACAACTCGGTGATCTCTTGGAGAGTGCGGTCAAACGCAGTGCAGACGTCAAAGACTCGGGTTCTTTGCTACCCGGGCATGGGGGCGTTATGGATCGATTTGATTCGCTTATCTTTACCGCGCCTATGTATTACTTGTATTTGGTCCACATCTCGGGCCTTATCGGTGGATAAACTGTTGAGGAACGAGGCAGCAGTGCTTCAGGTATACAGTCTCTATCGTTTTATATTGAAAGTAAAGACTTATGGGAATCCTAAGCTCTGGACGGGGTATTCGTCCAAAACGATTCGATTACGAACCGCGGTTTTATAACCCGAAGAAAGAGGAGAAGATCAAGCAGCGGATGCGGGTTCAACGCTTGAGCAAAGCGAAGCGTCGTAGTCCCGCAGGTATCATTTATTTTCTATTGCTGTTTGCCATGGCGACGTATGTGTACGTTCAGCTCGGTGGGTAGATAGTAATCAATTGAGCGTAGTATGTGAGTGAAAGACAGGGCGTGAGAAAGGAACAGTCCCTTGTAATGGAGGAAGTAGGCAACATTATTCAAGTAATGCCCCTTTCGCTGGCCAATAAAATTGCTGCCGGTGAGGTGGTGCAACGTCCCGCGTCTGCCGTCAAAGAACTGGTAGAAAATGCGTTAGATGCAGGGGCAGATGATATTCAGCTTCTGCTAAAAGATGCCGGAAGTTCGCTAATTCAAGTGATAGACAACGGTTGTGGCATGTCGCCATCCGATGCTCTACTGTCATTCGAGCGTCATGCGACAAGTAAAATCCGAACGGTTGAAGATCTAGAAGCCATTCATACGCTGGGTTTCCGCGGAGAAGCGCTGGCTTCTATCGCATCCGTTTCTCAGGTCGAATTGCGTTCGGGTACTTCAGGAGAGGCGCCAGCATTCATGATTCGAATGGATGGAGGAGAGCTTGTTGAAGACGGGCCTGCGGCCCCTATGCAGGGAACGTCCATTGCTATCCGAAACTTGTTTTTTAATGTACCGGCTCGTCGTAATTTTTTAAAGCGCCCACAGACTGAATTGAAGCATATACTGGATATGATCCAGGTGTTGGCTCTTTCGCATCCGTCTGTCGGTTTCCGCGTCGAGCACGAAGGCAACATGTTGCTGGAAGTCGAAAAAGTGTCCGTTGAGGAGTCAGACACAGGACTTAAAAGAAGAGCAGCCGACCTGATTCCGATTGGAAAAGGTTCGACCCTCATCTCAGTTGAAGAGTCTACCAGTTATCTCGCCGTTCGCGGTATTTTAGGTGCTCCTGAAAGTGCTCGGCGAACTAGAGGCCAGCAATTTTTGTTTGTAAATGGTCGTTATGTAAAACATCGTTATATCGAACATGCTGTGCTTTCGGCGTTCGAATATCTTCTCCCTGAGGGCTCGTATCCATTTTTTGTTCTCTTCTTGGACATCGATCCGCGGCATGTAGATGTGAATGTGCATCCGACTAAAGCGGAAGTGAAATTTGATGATGAGCGTGGGGTTTATGGCATGCTGCGCGCCGTGGTACGGCGCGCACTCGGCACGTCCTTGGGCACGCCCGATATAAGCCAAGCTCAGCCGCTACATCACCTAGACTTGGGTTTGGCTGATCGCTTTCAATCTGCAACGCCATCGTCTCAGAACCCTTCTGGAGGCCTACAGTCCGGTCATCGCCCTTCCTATTCAGCAGATTCGGCTACGTCATGGTTAACTGGAGCCGCTTCCAAATCGCTTTACGAAGGAGCGGTAACGCTCCCAGCAGGCCAATCGCGGCCCGTTGATAGTGCAAAGGACGGTGTTGGAGAGGAAGGACTGCTCTGGCAGTTGCACGATACCTATATCCTGACTCAGATTCGTTCTGGGTTGGTTATCATTGAACAACAGGCGGCTCATGAGCGCATTCTCTATGAGCAGGCGTTGTCCTGTTTAAAAGAGGGCTTTGGGCTATCTCAGCAGTTACTGTTTCCCCGTGAGATTGAGTTTTCTGCCGCCGATTATGCGCTGCTAGAAAGTCTTCTGCCTGATCTCAATCGCCTCGGCTTTGATGTCGAGCCAAAGAAGAAAAACAAGGTATCCGTACGTGGTGTACCGGCCGATATTTCAACTGGCGATGAACGCAGCGTCTTGGATGAAATCATTGATCAGTACCGTTTGTTTGAGCGCGTAGATGGACTTTCGGGGCAGGAGAACTTGGCTAGATCTGTAGCTAGAAGAGGAGCAGTTAGATCAGGCAATACGTTGTCTCCCAGAGAGATGCGTGCCTTGATCGATCAGCTTTTCCAGTGCGAATCTCCATATGTAGGCCCTGATGGCCGGCCAACTATTATCACTATGTCCGGGGAAGAATTGCGCGAGCGGTTTGACCAGCGACCCTAACGGGTAATGTCATGAGGGTTGCCCTTGATACAGATACCGGAGTTCAACACGTTCTAGATCGTTTCGAAAAACGACTCCTCAGCCTTGATCGTTTCGAAAAAGAACAGCCAGTGCTTGTCGGTGTAAGTGGGGGACTGGATTCTATCGTGTTGGTAGATCTTCTATTGCACTTTCAGGTTCCGCTGCAAATAGCTCACGTTCAATACGGATTGAGGGGCGCTGCTTCGTTCAAAGATGCTGATTTGGTTCGTCAGCTGGCTGCTTCCACCGAAGTGTGCTACCACGAATTGGACCTAACAAATCAGCAACCCGAACGTGGATCCATGCAGGAGTGGGCTCGTGATGTACGCTATGCTTGGTTTGCTCAGTTGGCCAAAGAGCAATCCTTGGGGCAGGTTTCCGTAGCCCATCATGCGGACGATCAACTCGAGACCATACTATTAAATCTGAATCGAGGATCGGGCTTAGCTGGTCTTTCAGGGATGTCTGATGTGCGCCAATTGAACAGTGGGATCACACTATTTCGTCCACTGCTGCCCTTTAATCGCGAAGACCTCACGGCCTACGCCCGGTCTCGGGGTCTGGTGTGGAGGGAGGACGAGAGCAATACCAATCCGCAATACGCACGGAATGCGCTCCGGCAGGAATTAGGTTCGATGCCGTTACTGGAATATCGAGCATTTCGTGATGCAGGGTTGGGTCTTCAATCGCGCATTGCAGAGCTGAAGAAGACTTTGCTCAACGCCCTCCATGAAACCAGACACCTTTCAGAAGGAGAATGGAAGGCGCTTCCACCCATTATTCGAGGTTGGATGGTTTTAGAGATCATTCGCGAAATTGACCCAGAAGCACCTAGGCGGAAGACCGTCGTTGAAACGGTTGAACGGCTTTTGAGCAGTCAGACGGGGCGACATGTTGAAGTTGGGTCGGTGCGTGTAACCAGGGAACGAGACGGTCTAACTTTTTCCCCGCTATTCAAGGATGCTTGGGCGGAAGTAGGCTTCAACCCATTGGTGCTAGGCTCTGAGATTGTAGTAGGTGGGGGAAGCTTACGGGTAGAGGCCATTCTCGTTGAACCAAGTGAATTGAATCAAGCACATCAAAACGAAGCTTATTTAGACGGTGATGCACTGGGTAATTGGGTTGTAATGCGCAGATGGAGGGATGGTGATCGGTTTTGTCCGCTCGGGTCAGAAGGATCGACTAAGGTAAAATCATTTCTAACGGATGCGCATGTTTCAGCAGCCCATAAAAAAGAAGTGCCGGTTGTGGATGCGGCTGGTAAACTAGCCTGGATCGTCGGACACCGAATCGACGAACGATTCAAGGTCACTGAAAAGACCACCAATATTGTGCATTTGGTTTGGAATAAAACCAAACTCTTTGGATGAAGGCGTGTATTTTCATGTTCGCGTTTATACTCACACCATCAAAACCTGAATGGAAGCCACATTTCTAGTTCACGACGAGCAAACTGTTATCATTCGTGGTGAGCGGTTTCGGAAGTACCTCACTGCAGAAACGCTAAAGAGTCGCACGAAGGAACTCGGGGCTCAGATTTCTGCTGATTATAAGGGCAAAAAGCCCATTCTAATCGGGGTATTGAACGGCGCTTTTATCTTTTTGTCAGATCTGATGCGTTCGATTGATATCGATTGCGAGGTCGATTTCATGAAGCTGTCCTCCTATGGAGCCAATAAGATTTCCTCTGGAGACGTTAAGGAGTTGAAACGCATTGATGCGGATATCAAAGACCGGCATGTGATTGTCGTTGAGGATATCGTAGACACGGGATTATCAATGGATTTCATCCTTTCCCAAATGTCGGAAGCTGGTCCCGCGTCATTAAAGACCGCTACGCTTTTGCACAAGCATGAGGCCACAAAAGTAGATGTGCCGTTGGAATACGTTGGATTTAAGATCACCAACTTATTTGTCGTTGGTTATGGGTTGGACTACGGACAGGTTGGCCGAAATTTGGCCGACATTTACATTCTAGAAGATCAGATGGACCAGATTCAATGAGCGGAAAACCCAAAGGCCTGTATTACGGCGACTATCTGCAGCTTGAGACTATTCTAGGTGCGCAGGATCTGAAATCGGGCAACAAAGGGGATCCAGCTCATGATGAGATGCTGTTCATCATCATTCACCAGACGTATGAGTTGTGGTTCAAGCAGGTTCTTTGGGAAATAGATGGAGTGGTTCGTCTGTTAAACAGGGAGGCTGTTGAAGAAGGCGATCTAGGAAAGGTTGTATCTCACCTGGAGCGGATTATCGAGATCCAGCGGGTATTGATTCAGCAGATTAATATTCTTGAAACGATGACGCCGCTCGATTTTCTGGACTTCCGGGATGAATTGATTCCCGCTTCTGGATTCCAGAGTGCACAGTGGCGAATTGTAGAGAACAAGATGGGCATGCGTCCTCATGACCGCCACGCATTTACGAAAACGAAGTACACTTCCCGCTATTCCGATACAGATCGGCACAAAGTCGAGGCGACGGAAGAGAGTCCATCCCTGTTTGATTTAGTGGAATCGTGGCTCGAACGCACTCCGTTTATTCAGGTAGGGATGTTTGATTTTTGGGAGTCTTATAAAGAAGCTGTAGATCGGATGCTTTCTTCTGATGCCGATCACATTCAGACAAATCCAACACTGACGAAGGACGAGAAAACGGCCCAGATGAAAAATCTGGACGGTACTAGGACCCATTTTTCGGCCCTGTTTAGTGCCGAAAAATACGCGGACTTGTTGGCTAGTAAAGAAGTGAGACTTTCTCATCGCGCGCTGCAGGCCGCCTTGCTCATTCAATTGTATCGGGATGAGCCCATTTTACATCTACCTTTCCGTCTCTTGCAGGCGCTGGTTGATATCGATGAGAACTTTACCAACTGGCGCTATCGTCATGCGCTGATGGCCAAGCGAATGATCGGGACGAAAATTGGTACGGGTGGTTCTTCTGGAGGGGAATACCTTCGAAAAGCTGCTGAGCACAACAGAGTATTTGGGGATCTGAACAACTTGACCACCTTTTTCATTCCCCGTTCAGAGCTTCCTAAACTTCCAGAAAATGTCCGCCAGAAGCTTGGTTTTCACTGGCATCCAGATCGGGCGTAATGCCTACCTGTCTTAGGAAAGTTCGGGCAATGTCAGAACCATCGATGCAGCTCGGTCCCAATCAATCTCATCCAGGCTTGTACATTCCTGACATAGTGTTTTCAGCATATGCTGCTGAGCGTGTCCAATTTCGTGCGCTCGTTGGTACGAGATGCGATTGAAGGAGACCAATGAATACTTTGGAATAAAGTGGTCCGGATGTCTGCGCTCCAACTCCAAAGCAACGGATCGCTCAAGTCTGAAAACAGGGTCGGCGACAAGGTCTCGCATTTCGATGTAGTTATCGAGCGCCATGTCAGCAATGGCATTCGCATTCGGAATACGACTCGCTTCATAATCGGCCAATAGATCTGAAAAATCAGCGTAATTACTCGAATCCATGAAGTCTGCGAGTACCGATACATCTTCAAAGGCGCAGTTCATGCCTTGCCCAAAAAAGGGAACGATGGCGTGAGCCGCATCGCCAAGAATAAGAGTCGCTCCATCTGCGGTCCATTTTTGACATCGAATGGTGCCCAGAACGCCCGTTGGATTGGCAAAAAACTGCTCGGTTAGGTCCGGAATGAGCTCTTTTGCATCCGCAAACTGATCTGAGAAAAACGCATCTACGGCCTGTGGAGTGGTTAATTGCTCAAAACCTGGAGTACTGTTTTGAGGCAAAAACAGGGTACACGTAAAGCTACCATCCATATTGGGAAGAGCAATCAACATATAGGTCCCCCGAGGCCAGATATGTAGCGCCTCTTTCTCCAACTTGAATCCACCGTCAGCCTCAGGGCCAATCGTGAGTTCTTTGTATCCGTGCGCGAGCATACTCTGTTGATATCCAAGATCTACAGATTGCTCTATTTCAGAGCGGACCACTGAACCCGCACCATCGGCTCCGAACAGCAGGTCATAGGATAAGCTGTTGGCTTGGCCATCAGAACCCGTAATTGAGATCGTTTTTTGGACTAGATCAATCGAGGATACGGCGGTATCGAAATGGAGCTCGATCTGATCGTTATCGCCTGCCCTTTGAAGCAGAACGCGATTCAGCCCAGGTCTGGAAATCGCCCGGATAAATTCATGGGAATGTCTGCTGTATGGCAAGAACTTGGTTTCGCCATTGACTGCGTGAATAATGCGTCCTCGCATTGGAATCGTATTCTCAAGCACCGTATCTGCTAGGCCAACGCCTTTGAGCGCATGAATGCCTCGTTCAGATAAAGCGAGGTTGATAGAGCGACCGGAGGGAGCCTCCTCGCTTCTGAGGTCGCCTCTTTTTTCTACGACACTGACTCGCATTCCGCGTTCAGCAAGCGTCAGAGCAAGCAGAGAGCCGGCTAAGCCGCCTCCCGCAATGACCGCATGGGTTTTGTTATCAGACAATACGGGTACACGCTTTTTTCAGATGTTCAGCAAATAGCCAAGCATCCCCAAATGAATTGTAAAGAGGCACTGGGNNGCCAGTCACAAATCACACCGGCAGCTTCTAGGTGTTCAAAGATTCGCCGGCCTCTGGAAGGCGAATCGGGCGGGGAGGATGTGCTCCGCGGGAGCACTCTCAACGATAATTGCGCTCCGCGGCGGGACGGATTGCTAGGCGTAATAATATGGATGTCCTCACTTAGATCATGCTCAATCAAGTGGGCCAAATAGGCCGTTAACTTGAGGCTCTTGGCACGAAGCGATGCGATGCCCACTTCAGAAAAAATCATCAATGAGGCCCGCAGACCAGCGAGTGAGAGAATGGGTGGGTTGCTCATTTGCCAACTTTCCGCATTGGAGATAGGCTCAAAAGCATCCGGCATTTCAAAACGGGAGGATTTGTCGTGTCCCCACCACCCGGCGAGACGGCCCATCTTTGACTGGCTGTGTCGCTCGTGAATATAAACGCCAGAAGGCCCCCCGGGGCCAGCATTTAGGTACTTATAGGAGCACCATGAGGCAAAATCCACATCCCAATCATGAAGCTTAAGCTCCACATTCCCTGCACCGTGTGCTAGGTCAAATCCTACTTTGGCCCCAACTGCATGCGCTGCTCGGGTAATGCGTGGCATGTCGAATAGTTGGCCGGAGTAGTAGTTCACACCTCCTATGAGCACAAGCGCGATCTCATCCGCAAACTCTTCAAGAATGGACTCGATTTTAGTTTCAGGAAGGATATCCAGATTGTTGGATTTACCGGCGATGATCAATTCATCATCTGCATTCAGGCCGTGCCACTCGATATGTGATCGTACAGCGTAGCGGTCAGAAGGGAACGCATGATTCTCGATCAAAATCTTAGTTCGCTTTCCTTCAGGGCGGTAGAAACTGGCCATCAAAAGGTGCAAGTTCACCGTCAGTGAATTCATGACCACCACCTCTGAGTGCTTCGCGCCTACGATGGCGGCCGTCGCTGAGGTGAGGTATTCATGGTACGGCATCCAAGCATGCTTGGCCCGAAAGTGTCCTCCCACTCCGAATGTAGCCCAATCATCCAGCACTTCATTAACGGCTTCTCTTGCCGTATCCGGTTGAAGACCTAAGGAGTTGCCTGTTAGGTACACCACGGGCTCTCCTGACTCCTTCCGAGGAATATGAAAGCGATCTCGATAGCTTCGCAACTCGTCTGTCCTATCGAAAGCGGCTGCTCCTTCCACAGAGCGGTCGAAAGCGGTATATGATTTGGGGAGTTCCGACATGAAAGCTTAGCCGATCACCGGGAAAAATAGAGGTCTAGAAGGTGCCGCGTCCGATTCAAAAGCGGGTGTTTGAATACTTAATAACCCAAGTCCATCGGGGCTGGTTTCCGGCACGAAAATCATTTCTGTTATCGTGCGTTTAGTAGCCGCATCGGACTGTCCACTATGCGCGCCTGGCTTCAGATCCCACCATGTTCGATGAGCCGCCATTTCACCATCATCGTCTAGCCTATCTAATGAAGGGAGGTCGGTAAGTATATGTTGCACATCGAGTTTAAGCAGCAGTTGAATAGCTTCTATGGAGAAGAATGGCCAGTTTTTGTTCGCGTACTGCCGGGTTTGTTTGCCTAAAGCATTGGGAAGTGTTCGAATAATGACAGCGGTTCGAAAAGCAGGACGGATCCCTGATAACTTGGTTTCGAGTTGACGCGCTGTGATGCCAACATGATTGGCATCTAGTGCAGGTCGAGAAGACTCACCGGCAGCTTTCAACGATTCAGGTAAAATCGAAATCAGAATACAGGGAAGTAGACCTGGCTGAAGAACGCGATTCAGTGAAACCCGCTGGTGTGTGATATGCCCTATACACTCCGTATGCGTGCCGTTGCAATGAGGTGTTATCGTCAGCGAGTCGAAATTGCAGGTTCCGCCCTGACGCGTGTCACCGATAAAACCTTGACCCTGGAACGCTTCTGTAGAAGCTGCCGGAACGTCGTATAAATTGGGATCGTGATCCGAAAAAGACATCGGAATGGAAAGATCTACAGGTGCCGATGCGTCGAGGGATATTGTTTTGCTCCCGATGGAGGTGGTGGTCATCATGAAGAGATGCCCAGCCAATCGCGCGCCGTATTACGGAGCAGCTGATTCTTAATGTCGATCGCATCTCCATAGGTTTCCCGAATCAGCTTTCCTGGCGCCAACTCACCCAACGGAAAGGGGTAGTCTGTGCCTAGTGCAACACGATCCGCTCCGACGAGATCTACCAAAAAGCGCAGTGCGGCCGGATCGTGTACCAGCGAATCGAGGTAAAAATGACCGCAGTACTTTCGAGGAGAGACCTTGTTGTCGACTGCACACAGATCCGGCCGCACGTCGAATCCATGCTCAAGCCGGCCTACCGTAATGGGGAAAGACCCACCGCCATGTGCGAAAGCCACGCGAAGTCCGGGTAATCTCTCGAAAATGCCTCCGAAAATAAAGGAGGCAATAGCTCTGGACGTTTCAGCGGGCATGCCTACAAGCCACGGCAACCAGTATTCCTGCATCTGGTCTGCGCCCATCATGTCCCAAGGATGCACGAAAAGACAAGCGCCCAGTTCATCCATACGGGCAAAAAAGTCAAAAAAGCGAGGATCTGACAGGTTAGTACCGTTTACATGCGTACCAATCTGGATGCCCCGCATTCCCAATTCTCTGACGCAGCGCTCCATTTCCGTGATAGCTAAATCTGGATCTTGAAGTGGTACGGTGCCTAGACCTTCAAATCGATCAGGGTGTTCGGCAACAACACCTGCGATATGGTCATTCAGGTATCGGGACAGATCGAGAGTATGCTCTGGTTTCGCCCAATAATTGAACATGACCGGTACGGTCGAAAGGACCTGAACGCCAATGCCGTGCTTGTCGCAGTCTTCGATTCGGACTTTAGGGTCCCAGCAGTTGGATTCAACTTCTCGAAAGAAATGCCCGTCCTTCATCATGCGTGCGCAGCATGGCCCGGATTTTTCCAATGAAATAAATCCGCCATACCCATACCGGGCCGAGAGATCGGGCCACGTTTCGGGCAGGATGTGGGTATGTATATCGTAGGTGCCTGAGTTCATATAGGATCAGGCCTTCATCGGTGGAGCCATAACGGTGCCGCATGAAGCACATGTGCGCGCTTCGTCTGAATCATTGAAGCGTTTCATTACGGGCGGAAGCTGAGCTACGATGTCTTCTAGGTGGAATTTTTCTTCGTACAGCTTGTCACCACAATCATCGCAAAACCACATGAGGCCGTCTGTATCTGCATCATCCCTCACTTTTTCGATGACTAATCCAACCGTGCCTTCACCTCTTTGGGGTGAATGGGGGACTTTTGCCGGGAGCAAAAACATCTCCCCCTGACGAATGTGAATGTCTTTGGACTCACCGTTTTCGATGATTTTAACGGTGATATCGCCTTCTATTTGATAGAAAAGCTCCTCGCTTTCATTGTAATGGTAGTCTTTCCGTGCATTGGGGCCGCCCACAACCATAACAATAAAGTCCCCCGCTTCGGTATACACGCATTTGTTACCAACGGGTGGCTTTAACAAGTCTCGATTTTCGTCAATCCAATTTTTAAAATTTATCGGTGGTAGCATGATTCGAATACATCAGATGAATGGAGGGGGCGAACAGCAATAGAATACACCGTCACGATCAATCAGGAAAGACCGCAATACATTTCAATT